>NZ_JAGWCS010000171.1:0-7041 GCF_020657705.1 Clostridioides sp. ZZV15-6598
CAAATAAATAAAATATTTAGTTTAATTCTCTTTACAAATAAAGATTTTAGTAATAAAATAATTGTTGAAAAAGATTTTAAATTCAGACTATTCATTTTTAAAGTAATTAATCTGTAAATCTTTATTAATATATGTAAATAGTTGGTTATATATGTATTTAATTAGCTAAATATACATAAAAAAGTTTATTTTAATTATTTGGATTATTTGAAGAAAAATTTTTATTAGGAATTATAAAAAAATCTGAATCAATTAGGAAAAGAGAGGGTGTGTATAATGTGATTGAAAACGGGTTCGTATTTTGTAGTTTTTTAGTTGTATTTGTAGGTGGGATTTTTTACATGGTTGATAAATTAAAATGGAAAATATTTGATGTTATTAATCCAATGCTTTTAATTTATTTAGGGTCTGCTATACTTGCATCCTTTGGTTTATTTGCACAAAATGAAGATGTTGGTATATATCAGAATATAATAACAGTAAATTTCTTACCATTAATGTTAGTATTCTTGTTAATTCAATGTGATTTAAGAAAAATATTAAAAATGGGACCTAAAATGTTATTATCATTTTTTTGCGCTACATTGACATTTATGCTTGGATTCGTTATAGCTTTTATAATTTTTAAAGGTTCAATGGGTGCAGATTCGTGGAAAGTTCTTGGTGCAGCATCTGGGTCATGGATAGGTGGTTCATCGAATATGATTGCAGCAGCGAATGCTTTAGGAGTTGCAGAAGAAGGGCTTAGTTATGCAATACTTATGGGTTCTATAGGATATACAGTATGGATGTCCATTTGTCTAATGTCTGTAAAATTTGGACCTAGATTCAACAAATGGACAAAATGTGATACAAGTTTTATAGATGAGGTTACAGCAAAGCTTGAGAAAGAAAATAAAGATAATACAGCGCCTACATTTGTGGAACTTATGACTTTATTGTCTGTTGGATTTGGAGTTGCAGCATTTGCACAGATTGTATCTAAGATACTTCCAACTTCAGGTATACTTAATGAGACTATGTGGGTAGTACTTGTTGCATCTACAGTATCAATACTATTAGGTATGACTAAGATATCAAAACTTAAAGGAAGTACATTAGTAGGAAATGTATTTATGTACTTGCTTCTTGCAGCAACAGGAAGTAAAGCAAATTTCTTCGGACTATCAGAGGCTCCTATTTACATAATGTTTGGATTAGTAGTAGTTCTTGTACATGCCGTTTCATTTATAGGACTTGCAAAACTATTTAAATTAGACTTGTTTACTTGTGAGGTAGGAAGTATAGCTAATATAGGTGGGGTAACTACAGCACCAATGATTGCTGGGGTTCATAATCCAGTATTAATCCCAGTAGGTGTACTTATGGGGCTTTTAGGAAATGTTATAGGAACTTATTGTGCTCTTATAGTAACTCAAATATTACATATGTTAGCTTAATGAAGCTATAGTATAAAGCTAAATAATTTATATCAGAAAAGTTATTTCAATTTAAGTGTAAGCTTTTATCGAAATAACTTTTTTTATTTGACAAGATAAGTCATTTCAAAAAGTTATTTTGACATATTTAGTGAATAATGTTGTAAAATTTACCAATAGCGATATATATTTAATTTTTATATTGAATCGAACGTTTGTATGATGTATAATAAATATACAGAACGAATGTTTGCAGAACGGATGTTTTTTGAAATTATTTTAATAATTTATGAATATATATCACAATGCATAAATATATTTAAATATAAAGATTAAAAGAATTTAAAGTAGTGTTGATAACTTATGATAATTCCATCAAGAAAAATACAGGATATAACATTAACAAATTTAAAAAATGGTGAAGTGACTTTAATTGAATTAGATGAAATATATAAAAAGATGGGATTTTTATTTGTTGTAAGTGAAGGCAAATTGAAAAAAATAAAAAAGGAGAATCATCATTAAAAATGCATGAAATTATAAATACTATAAAATTTTGTAAAACCTAACTTATGTAGAATATAAATACTTAAGTTAGGTTTTTTTGTGATAAAATCTGTGATTACTTGAGTTTTAGAAAGCAGCACAGTGTTTTATAGACTAAAAAATAAATGAGTTTAAATCTCAAGGGCATAATATTGCATAAGAGGTGATATTAATGAAAATAGTAACCTACAATATTCATAAAGGTATGGATTCAAATAATAAATTGACATTACCTAAAATGGGAACATATTTAAAACAATTAAATTGTGATGTGGTTTGTTTGCAGGAAGTACTATACCCTCAATTTTTGGCTTTAAAGGCTATTTTAAATATGGATGGTGTATTTGCTACAAATGTAAAAAAGGTAAATATGATATATGGAATTTGTACATTTACAAAATTAAAAATACTAAACAATAATCATTTTTTTTTAACTAGTAAAAAAGAACAACGAGGAGCACTTTGTATAACTGTAGATGATTATGGAAGAATTATAAATATTATAAACACCCACTTAGGTTTAGATAGAGAAGAGAGAGCAAAGCAATTGGATGAAATAATAGACTACAGAAATAGATTAGTAGGAGCTGTTGTTTTATGTGGTGATTTCAATGAAAAAAATATCTCTTTAAATATGTTTAATGATATGGCTGTTTGTCTAAATAAATCTCACTTAGCGACCTTTGAAAAATCAAATTCTAGGATAGATTATATTTTTGTTGATAAAAAAACTGAACTAAGAGGATATATAGTAGAAAAAATTTATTTATCAGACCATTATCCAGTAATAGGATATATTTAACTTTTAATGTAATTTAAGCAATATTCGTAAATGAGGGGTAAATTTTTTATTAAGGTATAATTAAAAAAATATAATTAAAAAGTGTCAAAAAGAAATCTAATTATAAGACATAAATTTACAATAAAGTTACATTTGCTTAAATGCCTTGTTTAAAAAAAGCTATTCAAATATAATCTAAAGTAGTTTTGAAAGGGAAACTTTAATAAGCAAAATTAAGATAAATTAAGTTAGTGTTAAAATGAGGTGAATTTATGAGCAGAAGTACAACAAGGGTTTCAAAATTAGGAAAAGAAAAAAAACGAACTTTCATGATAGTATTAGCAGTTTTAGCTGTAGTAATAGGGGTGTCTACTTATTTTTTTAACAACAAATTTCTATATAATGGGAAAATAGCTAAAAATGTATATATAGAAGATATAAATGTATCTGATATGACCAAAGAAGAAGCATTAAAAGCCATAACAGATAAGTATACTCCAGAAGACCTGAATCTTACTTATGATGGAAAAGATTATAAAATATCTCCGAATGATATTGATTTAAAATATAACACAGAAGAAGTTGTAAAAAATGCTTATGAGAGTACAAAAAAAGGTTCTTACCTTCAAAACTTAAAGAAATATATTGATATAAGAATAAATAAGTTAGGTCTAAAAATAGAATCTGGATATGATGAGGCAAAACTTAGTGCTCAAGTATCTTCAATAGCAGATAGTATCAATGTCAAAATGAAAAATGCTTCAGTTAGTGTTGGAAGTGGTGGATTAAACTACACAGAGTCTGTTATAGGTAGAGAGTTTGACTTGGCATCAAATAAAGAATCTATATACAATATGATAAAAAATAAAGAGCATAAGTCTTTAGAACTCAAAGTAAATCTTCAAAAACCAGACATAACAACAGAACAAGTAAAATCTGTGAATTCTGTTATAGGTCAATATTCAACAACATATTCTCAATCTGTATCAGGTAGAGCATATAATGTGGCATTGTCAGCAAGAAAAACTAGTGATGTTTTACTAATGCCAGGTGAAGAGTTTTCATATAATAAGCTTACAGGGCCTAGTAATAAAGCTAATGGTTATAAAGATGCACCAGTTATAGTTTATGGAAAATTAGAGCAATCAGCAGGTGGGGGTGTCTGCCAAACATCTTCAACAGTTTATAATGCAGCTCTTCTTGCAGGAATGGAAATAACACAAGTTACAAATCATTCATCCGCATCTACTTATGTACCAAGAGGTAGAGATGCTACAGTAAGTGATGGAGGATTAAATTTAAAATTTAAAAATCCATATAATCATCCTGTATATATTAAAAATTATGGCGGTGGAGGAAGTGTATCATCCGTAGTATATGGTAATTCTGGTGACAAACCAAATATATCTATAGAAGTAAAAAACACTGGAAAAGATAAATATTCTACATATAGAGTGTATAAAGACTCAAATGGAAAAGTCATAAAAAAGGAACATATATCAAATAGTTCTTATAAAGAATTGAAAAAATAGATGATTTTTAGCTTAAGATTGAATTGATACAAAAAACAAGAGAGTTGATAACTCTCTTGTTTTTTTTGTATAACAGTAGACTTATTAATTGTAGTTTTGATATTAGAATTATTAATATATAGAAAATATTCCTATATATTGGTATAATTATAAATAGATTTAGTTATATAAAATGTATGAGGAGGTGACAGGGTTGAATTTTATAGGCAATAGGTATGAGGTAGTAAATTCTGATGACGTTTTAGAAATTAACAAAATCTATAAGGCTAGGGATGTTTTTTACAGAAAGAATGTGTTAATAAAAGTTATAAAACACAATGACTATATTTGTGAAGATTTTGTATCAAATTTAATTGATGAAAGTACTGCTTTAGATGAAATAAACTCTCCTTATATACTAAAAATAATTGATGTTGGAATTCATTGTACAGAAGAAACAACATTATATTATATTGTAAGTGAAGACTTTGATGGTATTGGCCTAGATGAATTAATTCTAGGTAATTATCTTCATCTAGAAGCAATTATAAATATAATGATACAAGTTTTAAAGGCTTTAGAAATGATACATAGAAATTATTCATATCATGGCAGTTTAAAATCAAGTAGTATAATGGTGAATACAGAATATAATATTAAAATTTGTGATTTTGGAATCACAAGAGCAAATAATGGGGTTAATACAAGAAGTTATGGAAATAGAAAGTATTTATGTCCACATCAACTATGTATAAACTATACTGATAGAGAGAGTGATTTTTTCGCAACAGGTCTTATTCTATTTGAGTCTATATTTAAGAAATTACCTTTTGGAGAAGCAAATTCAGAAGAAAAAATGTTACAATTGATTGATAAAGGATTAGATTGGAATAATATAAGAGCAATTAATGGAAATATAGAACTTATAAATGTTATAAAAAGACTGCTTAGTAGAAATAATAAATATACTAGAGCTAATGATATTATTGTTGACCTTAGCAAGGTAATGTATGAAAAAGCATATATAGAGGTTGAAGATAAAGTAGAAGAAGAAAAACATGATAAGATTGTCCAAGTTAAAAAAGAAAATAAAGGGAAAGTCAAAAAAAGATTACATAAGAAACTTATTGTTGCTGGTTTAGCTATAGTTATGATTTCAATGATTGTTATAAGTAGTATAATATAAAGATTTGATTTTAATAGTATATTTTAAATTTAGTATTATTAAGGGTTGACATTTAATAATATATTTTAATAAATGAATTAAGGAGATTTATAAGGTATAAATGCCATAAAATTGGCTTTTTATACCTTTTTTATTTTGAAAGTTTTCTACTTCAATTCCATGTATTGTTTATAAATATTTTTTGATTTGAATTTTATATATTTTTTTAGGTTATCATATTGATATATTAATTAATTTATTAATTAGTAAAACTAAATTTAGAAAATTATATGATTTTTAAATAGGAGGTAATTTTATGTCATGGTTTTATCCAAATAGATTTGATGAAAAAGTAATGCTTTTAACAGGTTCTTCAAGAGGAATTGGAAAATCAGTTGCATATAGAGCTGCAAAAGAGGGCGCTAAATTAGTACTTGTAGATAAGATTAAAGACGAAGGAGAAATAGTTCTTAAAGAAATACTAGACTCTGGAGGAGATGCAATTTTCCTAGACTTGGATTTGAGTAAAGAAGAAAGTTCAAAGATAATGGTTGAAAAAGCTATCGAAAAGTATGGAAAGTTAGATATAGCTATAAATAATGCAGGAGTTATGGGAAAACCAAGACCAGTACATGAACTACCAAAAGAAAATATGGATTTTACGATGATGAATAATTTTTATAGTGTATTTTTTTCTTGTAAATATGAAATAAATCAATTTATAAATCAAGGTAATGGAGGTGTTATTTTAAATAATGCTTCTATTGCAGGCTTGACAGGATTACCTGGAAATCCTGCATATGTTGCTTCAAAACATGCAGTGACAGGATTGACTAAAAATTTAGCTCTAGATTATGCTAAGTATGGTATTCGTATAAATACAGTCAACCCTTCAGGCACAACAACTCCTATGGTTGAAGAAGCTCTTGAGTATGTGAAAAAAAGTATGAAGGAAGCTATGGAAGCAGGAATAAGTCCAGAGAAGATTCAAACTATGGCGGGTCAAAAGCAGAAAAATATGATGGAGAGAGAATTTACACCAGAAGAACAAGCAGCAGTAATTTTATTTATGGTATCTGAAGAATCTAGTTGTATGACAGGAGCTTTAGTACAAACTGATGGAGGATGGACATCTTTTTGATAGTAAAATTAAATGTAGATTAGATTTTAAATGGCTAGTATGTTAGGTTAATGAAAGATTATCTTAATAGCACTAGCCATTTTTTTGTAAATTTTGAACAATATTTTAAATGACAGAGTTAAACTCTGTATTATATAATGATTACAAATTTAGACTCTGTAAGAAAGGATGATTCATATGGCAAGGGTAGTAAAAAAGCCAACTGAAAGAAAACAGGAATTAATTGATATTGCAATTAAATTATTTTTGCAAAAAGGTTATGAT
Source organism: Clostridioides sp. ZZV15-6598 (assembly GCF_020657705.1). Taxonomy (NCBI): domain Bacteria; kingdom Bacillati; phylum Bacillota; class Clostridia; order Peptostreptococcales; family Peptostreptococcaceae; genus Clostridioides; species Clostridioides sp. ZZV15-6598. The sequence goes on from NZ_JAGWCS010000171.1 coordinate 6,827, forward strand.
GAAACTTCAATAAAAGATATTTATTCAGAAGCAAATGGTTCATTTGGAATGTTTTATCATTATTTTAAGTCAAAAGAAGAGATTTTTAAGGTTGTTATGAATAGATACACTGATTTATTTATTGAAGAAATATAGTCTATATTATTAAATAAAAATATTTCATATGTAGAACGTTATAAATTAACTTTAAAACACTATTTAAACATGTTAAACTT
>NZ_JAGWCS010000172.1:0-6995 GCF_020657705.1 Clostridioides sp. ZZV15-6598
GGACAACATTTCTTAACTATTTCAGAGATGGAATTACAAAGCCAAGTTGATAAGATTATAGAGAAAAAGCTATTAATTTTGTTGAAAGGAGTGTTTGATGCTTAATAATATTGTAGATGGAATATCTATTAAATTAGATAAATCATTTGGAAATGAATATACAATTTATAGCGAAGATGTAGAACAGGGTATAAATGAACCTTGTTTTTTTATTGTTCCTATAAATCCAAGCAAAGTACCTTATCCAAGTGGTAGAGAGTTGAAGAAAAATTCATTTGATGTACATTATTTTCCTAAAAGTGATAATAAATCATTTGAAATAAATGAGATAGCTGAGATGTTACTGGAGGAATTAGAGTATATAGAAATTGATGGAGACTTAGTTAGAGGTACAAATATGAATTTTGAAATTATAGATAATGTACTTCATTTCTTTGTTGACTACAACTATTTTACTATAAAGAGTAATGATATAGAAAAAATGAATGGTGTTGAATTATTTGGTGGGTTAAAGAGAGGTGATAAGTTTGAGTAAAACATTAAGTAAAGAAGATAATTATAAGTTTACTAAGGAGCAGATAGTTAATTCTAAGAAGTATGTAAATAGAAAAGACTTGTTAAATGCAATTTTAAAAGAAAATGAATTGTATTCTTTCTCAGAAGTAGAGGAAATAATAAATAAATTCATGAAAGGAGTGAGTTAATATGGCTTTAGGTGGAGGAACATTTGTAACACAGAATAAAATACTTCCAGGTGCTTATATAAACTTTATTTCAGCTAAGAGGGCAACTAGCTCATTATCTGATAGAGGTATTGTGGCAATGCCTTTGGAGTTAGACTGGGGCATAGATGAAGAAGTTTTCCAAGTCACAAGTGATGATTTTGAGAAATATTCAACTAAATATTTTGGATATGATTACACTCATGAGAAGTTAAAAGGTCTTAGAGATTTATTCAAAAATATAAGGCTGGGATATTTTTATAAATTAAATAAAGGTGTTAAATCTAGTTGTGCTATAGCCACAGCAAAGTATAGTGGAATAAAAGGTAACGACTTAAAGGTAATAGTAACAACCAATGTTGATGATAATACTAAATTTGATGTTGTAACTTTACTAGATAATAAGAAGGTAGATACTCAAATAGCAAAAGTTATTACAGACTTAGAAGATAATGACTATGTTATTTGGAAGAAGGATGCAACATTAGAAGCTACAGCAGGTTTAACTTTTACTAATGGAATTAATGGCGAAGCTGTGACAGGAGCAGAATATCAAGCTTTTTTAGATAAAATAGAAAGTTACTCATTTAATGCTTTAGGATGTTTGGCTACAACAACAGAGATTAAAAGCCTATTTATAGAGTTTACAAAAAGAATGAGAGATAAGGTAGGAGCTAAGTTTCAGACTGTATTATATAAGAAAAGTGATGCAGATTATGAAGGTATAGTATCTGTAGAAAATAAGATTAAAGATAAAGATTTAGTTGAGTCTAGCTTGATTTATTGGGCTACTGGAGCTATAGCAGGATGCGACATAAACAAATCTAATACTAACAAGCGATATGATGGTGAGTTTGATGTAGATGTTAATTACACACAAATACAGCTTGAAGAAGCTCTAAAAACAGGTAAGTTTATATTCCACAAGGTTGGAGATGAAGTACATGTGTTAGAGGATATAAATACTTTTGTATCATTTACAGATGATAAAAATGATGATTTTTCAAGTAATCAAAGTATTAGAGTATTAGACCAAATTGCTAATGACATAGCGACTTTATTTAATGATAAATATCTTGGTAAAGTGCCAAATGATAAAGCTGGTCGTATTTCATTTTGGAATGATGTAGTAAAGCATCATAAAGAATTAGAAAATATAAGGGCAATAGAGGATTTCAAAACTGATGATGTTAGTGTAGAGCTTGGTAATGATAAGAAAACAGTTGTAGTAAGTGATGCTGTTAAGGTTATAAATGCTATGAGCAAACTGTATATGACTGTTTCAGTTAGTTAGAGAGGAGAGTGAAAATATGGCTCAAACAATAAACGCTAAAGACACAGTCAGTGCAAAAAAAGCTGAGTGTTTTGTAACTATAGAAGGCAAAAGATATAATTTTATGCAAGCTATAGATTTAGAAGCTAAAATGGAGAAAAATAAAAGTGAGGTTCCAATCTTAGGAAGAACAACAAAGGGAAATAAAACAACTGGTAGTACAAATACTGGAAGTGCAACATTTCATTATAATACTTCTATTTTTAGAGAGTTACTTTATAGATATAAAGAAACTGGTGAGGATATTTACTTTGATATGCAAGTTACCAATGAAGACCCTACATCTGCTGTAGGAAGACAGACAGTAGTACTTAAAGATTGTAATATGGACAGTGGAATAATTACTAAATTTGATGCTGATGGTGAATATTTAGATGAAGACATGGACTTTACTTTTGAGGATTGGGAACTAGTTGAAAAGTTTAATCCATTGGCAGGAATGGAGTAAAATACACATTTATAAATTATAGATGTGTATTTTTTATGAGAAAAATTTAAAATAAAAGGAGATTAGGATAATATGAGTAATTTAAGTGCTTTTTTAGCTCAAAATGCAATAAAGATTGATAATGTAATGTATGTAGCAAGTGATAGATTCATAGATGAAAATGGAAAACCAGTAGAATGGGAACTTAAAGTTTTATCATCTGAGGAAGATGAAGCATTAAGAAGAAAGTGTACTAAAAGAGTAAAAGTTATTGGTAATAATGGTAAGCATACTGGTCAATACACTAGTGAAATTGACTATAACAGTTATGTGTCTGAATTATGTGTAGCATCTACAGTATTTCCGGATTTAAAGGATGCTGAACTGCAAAATAGTTATGGAGTTATGGGAGAAATACAGTTATTAAAAACAATGCTAACAGCAGGAGAATATGTAAATTATACAGTAAAAGTGAACGAAGTCAATGGATTTGATACATCTTTTGAGGATAAAGTAGAAGAAGCAAAAAACTAATTCGAGGTGGCGACTTTGATGCTAGTATTACTCATTATTGTATCCAAAAATTAAAGTGGAAGCCAGCAGATTATATGGGATTAGAAATTAATGAGAGAGCATTAGCAGCCGCCTCAATACTTGTAAAGATAGAGGATGAAGAGGAAGCAATGAAAGAAGCTGAAAGAGAAAGAAAGCGAGGTAGGAGAAGATAGAAAAATATAAAATAAATGCAGAATAGGTAAAATATGTAAGAATTATGTGTTATAATAATTGTAGCAAGAAGATATAATTTACAATCTATAGAGTGGAGTTCATACAAAAAAATTATCCTCCCAACATTGATAAGGGAGGTGAGTATGTATGGATAATTTTTTTAAAGGAGTACTAGAAAAGCTATCTGCTAGTTTAATAGTCGGTTTAGTTAGTAATCTATTTAAGAAAAATAAAAAACCACTCAGAGCTGGAACTAAGAGTGGTTGGGAACTTGATTTTAAAATAAAGTTCCATAAATTTAAAAAATAAACTCTGTTTATTATGAACTCCACTCTACCGCAAATAGATTGTAGTTCTTCTTGCTTTTATTATACCACAAATTAGAAAAAATATTGCATATAATATTTTTTATAGTCAATAAAAAGATGAAATTTTTTATACACAACGATGATAAATCTAACGGGATGAATAAATTTAATTGTAAATAAGAAAATACTTACTTAAATGGTAGGTGCTTTTGTTTTACCAAATTATGCTATAATATTGAGTGAGATGAGTAATTTGTGGGGGAATTTTACAATGTGGATATTAGTACCAATAATAACAATAGTATTACTTATAATAGCTGTTTCTTCTATGCAATATATTTTAGTTATGATAGCTTTTTTGTTGATTATATATTCTTTTATAGAAAAGAAAATAGTTATGGGTCTTGTGTCAGTTCTTTTTTTCACTTATTCAATTTATCTTTGTGCAACTTGGGAAGATAAATCCTTGATAGCAGATAATAAAGTTGAGACTGTTAAGGCACAAAGAGAAACTGTAGAAAGAGAAAAAGAAATGGAAAGAAGAAGAATACAAGAAGAAGTAGACAAAGAAAGATATATTGAAAAACATGGAATGGAAATATCAGAAAATGATTTAAAAGTTAAGCTAGAGGCTTTAGTACCTCAAGAATATAAGGGAAAGAAGTATGAATTAAAAGTAGGAAAATTTAAAAGATATAGTATGTATTTTGATTTAACTGTACAAAATGAAAAATTTAGTAATTCTGAAGAATGTAAAAAATTTGTAAAAGAAATAGCTAATGATCTTAAAAAAATTAAAATAAGCAAGGCGTACTTTAAGTTTCATTCAAAAGATGACGGTGGTATATATAATTCTGTTTATATTGATTATTTTAGAAACATACAAAATAATGTAGATAATGTTGAAAATTTAGAATTCAATGAGTTTGAACTTAAAACCGAAGAAGAAGAGAAGCGAGAACAAGAGAAAATAGAACAAGAAAAAAACAGTTATAATAACTACATTCAAAACAGAGTGGTTGACCCACTAGATAGAATAAAGAAACTAAAAGAGTTGCTAGATTCAGGAGCAATTACACAGGAAGAATATAATAAAAAGAAAAAAGAATTATTAGAATAGATAATATAGTAAGCACTTACAAATATGTAGGTGCTTTTGTTTTGCTCAAAATATTTTAAATTAATAGACTAAGTTCTTATTTTTAGATAGAATTATATTTGAGTAAAGAATTTAATAGGGGAGAGTATATTATGTGGAGAAAATTTAAAAAATTAAGTTTGTTGAAGAAAATTTTAGTAATATTTTTAATATACGTTGTTGTATTTACAGTATCAATGATGATTCATCAAGCTATACGAGATTCAAAAAATAGAAATGAAGTGGATGAAGGAAATATTACAAAAGAAAATATAATTAGTGAAAGAGAAAAAGAAGATATTTATAAACAAGAGATGCAAGCAAAAGTAGACTCTATTATACCAGAAGACTTAAAAGATAAAACAACATATTATGTTAACATATTAAACCCAACAAAAGGTGAGGGATATATAGTTAGTATTCAAGTGGAAAATTCTAGGTTTAATGATGAAAATGAGTGTAGAAACTTTACTAAAGAATTTGTAAACAATATAAAAGATATGAATGATATCCATTCAGTAAGAATAAGCTTTATTGTTGATGTAACACTCACTTATAATGTATTTTTAGATGATTGGAATAATATAAAAAATGATGTAAATTTAATTGATGATATAGAATTTGAAGCTAAAAGTTAGTTCTAGGATTAGAGTAGCTATACATAAGGCACTTACTTAAATGAGTAGGTGCTTTTGTTTTGCTCAAATTTACTCAAGTTGGTCGGTTGAGTAAAATAATTAGAAAAAAATGTTAAAAAACCTTGATTTATTGTCCGTACTATATTATAATTTAAGTACGGACAATAAAAAGAGAGGTGATAAGATGTCCAATAAATTAGGCAGACCACCAAAAGAAAATTCCAAAAAATTAAGATTTGAAGTTAGACTTAACCAAGAACAAGCTGATGTATTGAATGAGTGTGCTGAAAATCTTAAAATATCTAAAACAGATGTTGTAATTAGAGGAATTGAATTGGTGAAAGAGAAGCTTGACAAAAACAAATAAAAAACAGCCGCTGCACCGACCAAAGCACTTGCGACTGTTTCCCAAAGAAGTTACCTTCTATGAAATATATTCTATCATAGTAAGGTACTTCTTACAATCAAATTTAAGGAGGATTTTACTATGAATGAAATAATGAATTTTGAAGGAAAAGAGATTGAAATATTTGAATATAATGGGCAAGTTTTATTTAATCCATATGATTGTGGAAGATGTTTAGAGCTAAGTGATAGTGCAATAAGAAATCATTTGTCTAAAATGAATGATACTCAAGCTATCTTGTTAAAAAATTCAGCTGTCCTAGATAAGGACATCCGAAAATTAAATAACGCAGGTGAAAAGTTCTTAACTGAGAGTGGGGTATACAAGTTAATATTTAAATCTCAGAAAGAAGAAGCAGAGAAGTTTCAAGATTGGGTGAGTGATGAAGTATTACCTCAAATTCGACAACATGGTGCTTACATAACTAATAATGCTAATCCAGAAAAGTTGAGAGAAAAAGCAAGCGAAATTGAAAAACTACAACTAGCTTATAATAGTACATCTATGTTAAAAGAACTATTGGATGATGCAGGCTTTGACAATAAATCTAAGTTACTTACAGCAAAGACATTGTACAAGAAAGCAGGAATTGATTTACCAATAGAAATTGAAGAAGATGAATCTTTCTTTGATACAAAGCAAATAGCATCTAAACTGAAAATATATTCTAAAAGTAATAAACCAGCTCAGTTGGCTGTTTGTGAGATTATTAAAAAAATAAAGATAGAAGATAGTGAAGTTAAGGGAGTTTGGGAGACCAATGGTTCTTGGACTGGCACTGTAAATAAATATACAAAGAGTGTAATAGATAAAGTGAAAAATTGGATAGAGGAAAATAATAGACCTACTAAAATTGCAGGTGAGAAAAAGAATTTTCATGTCGTGTATAAGATTGAGTAAATGAGATTGTATTAAATAATTATATGAAACTTAATATTCTAAGGGGGATTAGTACAATGAGCAATAGCACAATTGATAATATATATGATATGAATAAAAGAGAATTAATTAAAGAACTTGCAATAATATTTGGAGAATTTGAAAAAATAAATCCTGAGAAGTTTCAAGAGTATTTAGATGTAGTAAGAAATATTTATAAAAAACAACAGAATAAAAATAATTAAGATATATATTAAAAACACTTACTAATGTAGGTGTTTTTTTAATGAAAGGAGGTGATTATAATGTAAAAATTTTACTGATATAGTATAATAATCTTATAAAATTATACTGGGGGATATTGTACTATGAACGATACATTAGAATATATATTTTGTAGTGAATGTGGCACGAA
>NZ_JAGWCS010000173.1:0-6990 GCF_020657705.1 Clostridioides sp. ZZV15-6598
AGGTACAGAAAAGTTAGAATTTTATGAGTTTAAGAAGTTAAGATAAAAACTAAAATAATAAAATTTTTAGAAAAACAGTAGTAGTGACAAAAAGAAAATAGTTTAGATAACTAAAAGGAGAAAAAGATGGAAGAAACAAATGAAATGAAAGATAGTAAACATTTGATATCAAATATACAATCTCAATATACGAGATTAAGTAAGGGTCAAAAACTTATAGCACAATATATTTTAAATAATTATGACAAGGTTGCATTCATGACTGCATGCAAATTAGGTGAAACTGTAGGTGTAAGTGAATCTACTGTTGTAAGATTTGCAAATGCTCTAGGCTATAGTGGGTATCCAAAATTACAAGCTGCACTTCAAGAACTCATAAAAAATAAATTAACTACAGTACAAAGAGTTGAAATGGCACATGATTATTCCGATGATTTTGCAATATTGAACAAAGTTTTAAAGAGTGATATAGATAATATAAGATCAACATTAGAAGAAATTGACGAAAAAGCATTTAAAGAAGCTTCTAATAAACTTTTAAAAGCAAGAAAAATATATATACTTGGTATGAGAAGCTCTTTTGTAGTAGCTCAATACCTAGGTTTTTACTTAGATATAATACTTGATAATGTCCATATAATTAGAATGGATATGGGAGATGCTTTTGAACAGATTGTAAGAATAAACGAAGAAGATGTTATAGTTGCAATTAGTTTCCCACGTTATTCAAAAAAATCTTATCAAATTGTCAACTATGCTAAGGAAAAAGGGGCACATGTAATTTCGTTAACAGATAGTTTATTTGCGCCAGTGGCAGCACTTGCAGACAATACTCTTTTGGTTAAGAGTAATATGGCTTCATTTGTAGATTCACTAGTTCCAGCACTTAGTATTTCAAATGCTCTTGCCATATCTGTTGGTATGAAAGAGAAAGAAGATATTAAACAGCACTTCGATGACTTAGAGCAAATCTGGAAGAGATATTCTGTATATGAGTAAAGATTGTATATAAATAAGTATTATTAACTATTAGAAGGCTCAAGTCTAGCGGTGTTTGAGTAAAAATACTATAAAAAACTGACTGACATTTAACTGACAGTCAGTTTTTTTATTTAAATAAGATTTTGCTTAAATTATCAATAAAAAAAAACCCTAAAAAGGGTCTTTTCCGAAAAATCTATATATTATAATATAGTTATATTTTCTGCTTGAGGACCTCTAGCGCCTTTAACTATATCAAAGCTTACTTTTTGACCTTCTTCTAATGATTTAAATCCTGAAGTTTGTATAGCTGAGAAATGAGCAAATACATCATCTCCACCTTCTATTGATATAAACCCAAATCCTTTTTCGTTATTAAACCATTTCACTATTCCATTATTCATTAAAAATACTCCTATTAACCTATATCAAGATATACTTGATTTAATTGTGTATTACCACAAATACTATTATATCATAGAATAATAGAAATGTCTATTTAATTATATTTTTTAGTTAACATCTTTGATTATTATTAATCTTAAATATATTTTTAAGAGTTTTGTATTAATATATATTAATGCAAAAGTAGATAAAACTAAAAAGGGTTTTCTAGAAAATAAAGCCTACTTAATTATACTTACTTACCAATACCATTACTTGATGTAGACAAGATTCTACCACATTTTCTCCGTACTCTAGTATAAAATCATCTAACTGTGTATCTATAAAATCACAATAATTATATGAACTGCCAATATAAGCAGTTAACATATGTGTACATCTATCCATTTTATCTCTAAACATATACTATTATCCCCCTAAAAAACTTTCATAAAAACAAAAAGAAAATATCTTTTTGGCAACTGGCTGACATACATTTGAATATACAATTTTAATTTACTATTTTTATAATATATAACATATATGGGTAAACTATGTAACAAGATAAAGAGGAGGTATAAATATATGGAGAATTCAATGTTTTGTTATCAATGCGAACAAACTGTTGGTGGAAAAGGATGTACAAAAATAGGGGTTTGTGGTAAAACACCAGAAATAGCAGCACTTCAAGATTTATTAATCTATCAATTAAAAGGTATAAGTTGTTATGCTAAAGTTCTGTTAGATAATGGAGAAAAAATAGATAAAGATATAGTTTCTTTTGTAGAAAATAGTCTATTTACAACTTTAACAAATGTCAATTTTGATGGTGATGTACATGAAAATATGCTACGAAAATCACAAGAAATAAAGCAGAGATTAAGAGAAAAAATTAAAGAACCTCTTGTAAACAATGAATATACTGAATATAATTTAAGTGAAACAAGAAGCCAAATGCTAGAAGATGCTAAAAGAGCTGGAATAATGTTTGATGAAAGTTTAAATCCTGATATACGTTCACTAAGAATGACAATACTTTATGGATTAAAAGGAATAAGTGCTTATGGGCATCAGGCTAGAGAGCTTGGATATTATAATAATCAAGTAGATGAATTTTACTTTAGAGCACTATCAGCAATTACAGATGATGATATTTCTTTAGAGAACTTAATAACATTAACTCTTAAGACAGGTGATATGAGTGTTGCTGTAATGCAAAAACTAGATGAAGCTAATACTACTATTTATAAAAATCCAGAACCTCATAAGGTAAATGTAAAAATAAAAAAAGGACCTTTTATAATAGTTTCAGGACATGATTTAAAAGATTTAGAAATGTTACTTAAACAAACAGAAGGAAAAGGAATAAATATATATACTCATGGAGAAATGATTCCTTGTCATGGATATCCAGAATTAAATAAATATACTCATTTAGTAGGTAACTTTGGAGGAGCATGGCAAGACCAACAGAAGGAATTTGACTCTATACCAGGATGTATACTAATGACAACAAATTGCTTAATGAAACCGAGAGATTCTTATAAAGATAGAATTTTTACAACTAGTGTCGTTGGATGGGATGGTGTAAAATATATAGGTAAAAATGAAAATGGAGAAAAAGATTTTAGTGAAATAATAAATAAAGCGCTAGAACTTGGTGGATTTGAAGAAAGTGAAGAACCATATGAAATATTAGTAGGATTTGGACATAATGCTACATTAAGTAATGCACCTGCAATAGTAGATGCAGTTAAATCTGGACAGATAAGACATTTCTTCCTTATTGGAGGATGCGATGGTGCAAGACCTGGAAGAAATTACTATACCGAGTTTGCTAAACAAGTTCCTAAAGATTGTATAATTCTAACACTTGCATGCGGAAAATATAGATTTAATAAGTTAAACTTTGGAGAAGTAGCTGGGTTTCCTAGGTTGCTAGATGTTGGTCAATGTAATGATGCTTATTCAGCAGTAAGAATAGCTTTAGCTTTGGCTGATGCATTTGATACAGATGTGAATAGTCTTCCTCTTTCAATAATATTATCATGGTATGAGCAAAAAGCTGTAGCAGATTTATTAGCATTATTATCACTAGATATAAAAAATATTTATTTAGGGCCAAGTTTACCAGCATTTATAAGTCCAAATGTATTACAATATTTAGTTGATACATTTAATTTAATACCTATCAGTACACCTGAAAAAGATTTGGCAACATGTCTAAATGTTCCAGTAAAATAATAAAGACTATGGGTGATAATCAAAAAGAGTGTTTTAGACACTCTTTTCTTAATCATCTTCTACATATTCAAGTATATCACCTGGTTGGCAGTCTAAAGCTTTACAAATTTCATTTAGAGTATTAAATCTAACAGCTTTTGCTTTACCAGTTTTTAAAATTGATAAATTAGCATTTGTAATATCTATTTTTTCAGCCAAATCTTTAAGTGATATTTTTCTTTTTGCCATCATTACATCTAGATTAACTATAATTGCCATAATATCACCCCTATATCGTTAAATCATTATCTTCTTTTATTCTTATAGCTTTATTAAATGTTTCAGCAATTACAAAACACATTAGTGCAAATATAAAAGAGATGACCATAAGTGGTGAAAGTCCTCCACTATCAGTTCCAAAAACTCTTATATTACTGGTATTCAAACTATAACCATTTATACATTCAATTATAGTATTTATCAATAAGCAATATCCCATTATTTTAAACCTCTTTACATTTTCAAGTATGAAAGGTGAGTATTTAGTGCTGTTAATTATAAAAGTTAGGCATAAGATAACTATAAAATAGTTAGAAAAATACATTATTCTAACAACTAAAATAAATAATTTTTCAAAGTTAAAATCATATAAAAACATAGGTATCATACACATGAGTAGTATACCAGATATACTTAAAATTACTAGTATAAAGTATAAAAATACTGATAGAATGTTGTTGAAAAGTCTTGTAATCATTAAATATCATCTCCTTAATATAATGTATATTATTGATTATAATATAGAATTTATTGTTTTTCAATAATAAATTATTGACACAGGATATAAAAATATTATAATATATATATAAATAAGAAGATTAAGGTGGTAAGTTTATATGAAAAAGAATATAAGTTCTAAAATATTGAATAATATTGTACTAGTTGGAATAATTTTGACTTTATTATCGCTTATTTTAACACCATTAGTACTGACAGCGTATTTTAAAAGTGGTCTGGGAATTACAAATACAAATATGCCAACTATAATGTCAATAGCCATATATATATGTGCTATTCCATATATTGTATCATTGTTTATGTTAAAAAGATTATGTAAGCTAGTGGCAATAAATAATCCATTTTCAGAAGAAATACCCAAAAACTTAAAAAAGATATCCATATGTGCATTTAGTGAAATTTTTATATTCAACTTTGTAGTGATAATATTATATTATTGTTATGATATATACTTATATGCAATTACTATAATACCTGTAGTTATAGTATCATTTATTTCGTTAGCAATAGGATTTCTAGCTTTAGTTTTATCAATTTTATTCAATAAAGTTATTGAAATAAAAGATGAGAATGATAAAACAATATAATAAATTTAAACATTAATATGTTTATTAAAAATATTTTAGGTTGATTTTATTAGATTTAACTTTACCTAATACTATAGCCGTAAAAGATATTAATAATACATAAGAGATTAGGTTTTGTAGATAATTATAGCTTATTAGTAAAAACAAATTAAAATTATACAATGTAGAAAGAAAGAAGAGTGACATAATGATTTAATGTTATATCACTCTTTTTTCTTTTTATGTTAATTTGAGTATAAAATACTTTTTTCTGTTTTAAGAGCTTTAAAAGTGTCTTTTATAATAATTAATTTATTGATTACTTGCTTATTTTAATGATACTAAGATAAAGTGAATTGATAGAATAATTATTCTAATTTAGGTATAAACAGTAATAATGAAATTATCTTCACTCAAATAAAGTACTTGACCATTCATTTAATACTTTTAATTGCTCTGGTGTATTAAACCAATGCTCGCCGTTTTCTATAACTGTCAAATTACAATTAAAATGGTGTGTAAATTTCTCTACCACACTTAGTTCTGTAAGTTCGTCGCGTTTACCATATAATATTCTTGTTGGAGTATTCCATTTAGTAATAGGATGTTTTTTAACATATTGCAGATATTCCCATGAAAGTGTATGACCAAATGAAGTTGGAATAATTAGTTCATGTTTAAGTTGTTCTTCTGATACATTTGCCCAAAGCATCATATTAGAAATAAGTTGTTGCATATCCAGAATTGGAGATACAAAAACACATTCTTCAAAATTCTCATTTTCAAAACTTAACATACTAAACCATGCACCAATACTATTTGCATATAATGCAATTTGATTCCAATTAGATTTTGTATATTTCATTATAGTTAATAGCTCTGGAACAACATTCCATGGGTCAAACGAAATGTTTTCTTCCTTACGTTCTCCATGTTTAGGTAAATCAATACTTAAAACCTGCCATCCATGATTAACAGCGATATTAGCAAAAGTTTCGGCTTCTTCTTTATAACCACATTGTCCATGTATGTAAAGATATAATTTGTTTGAAGGATTTCCCCAAAGAATTGAAGGAATTCCATGAATTTGAAAATGTTTCTTTCTCATAAAAATCTCCCCTCAGTTTAAGATATAGTAGCTATTACTATATTTATTAAACTATAAAATTACACTGTAATATTCTAATTCAATATAATACTAATTTAATTAGTTATAATACTAATGCAATTAGTATTATATTAAACTAAAATAAAATTGTCAATATTACATTTAATATAAATTGTTTTTATAAGTCTTAATTATTGACGAAGCTAATTAGATTAGTTAAACTAATAAAGTAATTAATTTTAGTTGAGAGAGGTATAATCATGCGTGTTAGTAGAGATATAGTAATACAGGTAGCATCTGATATAGCCGATAAAGATGGGCTTAACAAGCTTTCTTTAAAAGCTATTGCAGAAAAATTAAGTATACGTACACCATCTTTATATAATCATATAGAGAGCTTAGATGATTTATTGAGAGAGGTTGCTCATAATGGGATGAGGAATATGAATAAACAGATGGAGAAAGTTGCTATTGGTAATTCAGGAGATACAGCTATAAAGTCTGTAAGTATTGCATATTTTAACTTTATAATTGCTCATCCTGGGATTTATGAAACAATTCAATGGGCTACTTGGCATGGAAACAACGAAACATCAGAGATATTTGAAGAATATAAATCGCTATTAGAAAAACTTATTCTTTCCTGTAATTTAAGAACAAAGAATATAGATGAAGTATTAAATCTGTTGATGAGTGTGATTCATGGATATTCAACTTTGCAACTTGGAAAAGCTCTTTTAAATTCAGAAGAAGCTATAAAAGGTCTATCTAATGCTATTGATACTGTACTATTAGGTATTCATGAAAAGTATGACTAAGTATATCACTAAATATTAATGTAAATGATAAAAGTAATATTCAACATTACATATATATCAATAAGTTATAACAAAGGAATACTAAAAAAAACTTATTATTTATATATAACAT
>NZ_JAGWCS010000174.1:0-6969 GCF_020657705.1 Clostridioides sp. ZZV15-6598
AAACAATATTATAATAAATATAATTGAAACTGCAATTAAAATAATTATTGACATTTTTAAATTTAATTTTATCGCTATAATTAAACTTCCTATACACATAATTGGTGATTTTATAAAAACTCTCATCATTCCATGAACAAATAATTGTATCTGATTAATATCATTAGTAATTCTTGTTATCAGTGAGGCTCTTCCGAACTTATCTACTTGCTTTAAAGAATATGTATTTATCTTTTCAAATACATCCTGTCTTAAATCATAAGAAAAACACTGAGAAACTCTTGCTGAGATTATACTCCTTATTATTGAAAATACTGCTCCTAAAAAAGTTATCCCTATCATTAAAGCTCCTGTTGATAATATGTAATCTAAGTCCTTATTTGAAACCCCTATATCAATTATTTTAGCCATTATAGTTGGTTGTGCCAAATCACAAAAAGCTTCCAATGTTAAAAAAAATACTGCTGTTAAAAATAACACTATATATTTTTTTATATATTTCTTAAAATACCTCATTCAATCATCCCTTCATAGCATTTTCTCACTATTAAAAGTATATCACAATCAATAATTTAATTGATTATATCAATTATAAATATTTGATTTATTCTTAATTTTTATACTATATATTTTATAAATTATTTGTTTTTATTTCCCATATTTTTATATATTTATAGCATACTATTATATATAATATATATGTATTAAAATTAAGACAAAACTTTAACTTTACTATTTGTGTAAAAAGTAATATAATTTAAAATTGATTATAAATCTAACTTTTTTATCTATTAAAATATTCAGGAGGTGAGACATTTGAAAAAAACAAATGGTTTAAAAGAAATTTTAAACTGGAATAATATGAAAAATTTAAGACCTTCAAAGGGTTTAAAAAATATATTAGAAATTTTTAAAAACGACCTAAAAGACATACGTGGAAATTATGCAGTACTTATAATAGTTGTAGGACTTGCTTTTTTACCATCTTTATATGCTTGGTTTAATATAAAAGCATCTTGGGACCCATATGGGAGTACTGCTAATATGCTTGTAGCAGTAACAAATGAAGATAAAGGTAATGAAATAGCAGGACAGAAAATTAATATTGGAGACCAGTTAATTGAACAACTTAAAGATAATAAAAGTTTAGGTTGGCAGTTTGTAGATGAAAAAACGGCTCTTGAAGGTGTTAAAAAAGGTACTTATTATGCTTCACTTAAGATTCCAAAAAATTTCACGAAAGATTTAACTTCTCTAATTACAGATGATGTAAAAAAAGGGGAACTTATCTATACAGTAAATGAAAAGATAAATGCAGTTGCACCAAAGATTACTGACAAAGGAGCTTCTGCAATACAGTTACAAGTTAATCAAACAATAATAAAGACAGTGAGTGAAATAGTTCTTGGTGTATCAAATGGAGTTGGTGCAGGAATTGAACATGGGCTTCCAAAACTAACAAAGGTTGAAAACTCTCTTATGGACCTTCAAAAAAGATTTGACCATATAAATAAGACTGTCGATTTGGCTGCTGATGCTACTTCAAAGTTATCAGGTACAGTGAAAGATATTAAGGCTGATTTACCTACAATTAAAAAGACTTTAAATGATACAAAATTATTATCAAGTGATGTAAAAAAATTCTTAGAGGATACAAATAACAATGTAGATGAACTTTCTCCTCTTATAAAGTCTGATTTAAATTTAATGGTTGACCTTTCATCTTCTGCTTCTTCTCTTACATTAAATTTAATTGATGCAGTGAACAGTGGAAGTGAAGATGTACCTAAATTGATAGATAATTTATCAGAAAAGCTTTCTAACTTACAATCTTTAAATGATACTTTGGAAGACTTTTTAACCAAATTGAATCAGCTTACATCAAACAATAGACTGGATGATGTAATAAATAGCCTTGAAGATTCCAGCAATAAAATAGATTCTTCTATATCAACATTAAATGATATTAAAGATAAGGTTATATCTGGTCAACAGCCATCTATAAGCGCCTTAAATAACGTTTTAAGTTTATCAAATGGTATAGGAAGAATTAATTTAAATATTTTAAATAATTTTGACTCAAAAATATCAAAACCTATAAACAGTATATTTGAAAAAAGCATAAATGTAGCAAATGATATAATCACTGTTTTGGATAAAGCAGAAGCAAAACTTCCAAAGGTTGAAGAGATTCTTACTACTTCTTTAAGCCTTTCAGGAAATGCACAAGAAAGTATATCATTAATAAGAGAAAAACTTCCTTTGGCAAAAGGAATGTTAGATGACTTAGTTGATACTTTAAGTAAAATTAGCAATGGCGATGATATGAAAAAATTAGTTAACTTACTTGAAAGTGATATACTTACAAAATCAAACTTTTTAAAGGAACCTGTTGAAGTAAAGACAGAAAAATTATATCCAATTGCCAACTATGGTTCTGCAATGACACCATTTTATAGTGTTCTTTCTACATGGGTAGGTATATTACTACTTTCAGCATTATTATCTACATCTGTACATGGAAACTATAAACCTTATGAGAGTTATTTTGGAAGAGGACTTACTTTTTTAAGTATAGCTCTCGTTCAAGGATTTATAATTGGAGTTGGAGATATATTATTATTAGGAGTAACAGCAGAACATCCAATTTTACTAATAATTTTACTCATGTTTACTAGTATGGTGTTTAATTTTATAGTTTACTCTTTAGTGTCTGTATTTGGAAATATAGGAAAGGCAGTTGCAATAGTACTACTAGTCGTACAGATTGGTTCTTCTGGTGGTACATTCCCTATACAAGTTACACCTACATTCTTCCAAAGAATAAACCCTATAATGCCATTTACTTACGCAATAGGTGCCACAAGAGAAGCTGTTGGTGGTATATATCCTCCAAATTTAATTAAAGATATATTAGTATTACTATTATTTATGATTTTGTTCATCTGCTTAAATGTACTTCTAAAAGGACCTATAAATAGAATTATACAACCATTTAACAAAAAATTTGGTGATAGTAATTTAACTGGACATTAAAAACTTGATTATATCTTTAAAAATTCTATAAAAATAATATATGTTTTAAGTTTATATCAAAGGTAGTAGCTTCTCAGTTACTACCTTTTTCTAGTTTAGAGTTAATAAACTATTCCTCAATAATTACTTATAAATGACTGATATTCATTCATTGACTTTCAAAATCCCATATGCTATTATGTATTTGAAATTAGAAGGAGGATACTATATGCCACGTATTACTAAAGAACCTAATGAGCGTAGACAAGAAATTTTAGATACTGCAATGAAGTTATTTTATGAAAATGGATATGAAAAAACTTCTATTACTGATATTGCAAGACATATGAATGTTGCACAAGGTCTGTGTTATCGTTATTTTTCATCAAAAGAAATCTTATTTGATAGCGCTATAGACCAGTATGCACAAATTCTAGTAGATAAAATGCTATCTATACTAAACAATAAAAATAAAACATTAAAACAAATAATTGAAGAAGTCCCAACATTTATTGATATAGAAACTGATGATAGTCTTTATTATAAAGTATGTCATGGAGAACAAAACAAAAAAATTCATGACCAGTTATCTTTGAAAGTCTGCGAAAAGCTTGTACCAATTGTAAAAAAACAAATTGAACTAGCTAATTCGCGAGGAGAAATTAATATTCCTGATTCCGATACAACAGCATACTTTTGTGTATACGGTCAACAAGGTATATTACTACGTAATGACATTTCTAATGATGAAAAGATAGAAAGAATTCGTTCTTTTCTAACTTATCTTATGAATATTTAAATATATCCCTACTCAACAATCAGAGATACATATATTTTACAAATATAATTTTGTATTACATTCCATCTTTTACTTCTATTCTAAAGATATACAGATTGACACTTTTTATACCACTCTGTATATCTTTAGATGAACTTGTAGTTACATTAATCCTTTGTAGTTCTCTTCCTCTAAAAAATAAATATCACCTTCACAGATATTTTGCTTTATTTTCTTTAAATAAAAATATGCCTTTATAATTTATAAAAGCATATCATAAAAATTTAATATTAAATTACTTCGTCTAACATAATCTAAACATTTAATTCATATAATCAGTTATTCCAGATTTTAAGTTATATAAGTTCTTAAAACCTTCTTCACCTAACAAATTACATGCAGTAACACTTCTATGACCACTTCTACAATAAACTATTACCTTTTTATCCTTATATTCATAAATTTCATCTATATTATTAATTAACTCTTGTAAAGATATATTTATAGCATTTTCTATTTTACTTTCATTAAATTCATCTTTAGTTCTTACATCTAGCAATAAAATATCTTTTTCATTTTTCATCATTTCCTTAAGTTGATTTTTATCTATAGTCTTATACATAATTTAAGATTCCTCCATTTTATTTGTATATTACTTATACCCTTTATTTTTTATCAAATAACAAAATATTATATTTTTATTTTTCTCATATACATAAAATGTATACTTATTATAAATACATTTTTCTTAACAATAATCTGTTGATTAAAATAATTAAGAATGTTATGCTAATTATAAATTATTTAAGAGGGAAAAGAGGTAATTTAATATGTTTAAGCAAAGATTATGTAAGTTATTATCTAGCACATTAGTACTTAGTATGCTATTTACAGCTGCTCCAAGTATTACTTTTGCTGATAATGACACAAAAAACATCTCCGATAAGTATCAAAGCTCTGATATAGAGTTAAATGATTATAGTAAAGGTTCGGAGTCTTACACAAAAACCAGAGCTCTAGCTAAAGAGAAAATTCAAACTTTACTATCTAAATACGGTGCTGTAAGCGCTCAATATGCTCTAATTGATAATGGTAAAATTGAGATTTCTGGAAATGGTGGCGTATACAGCAAACAAGATAATAAAAATTTAACTAAGGATAATATGTATAATATTGCATCTATCAGTAAAGTATTTACTACTACAGCTGTTATGAAGTTGGTTGAAGAGGGAAAATTAAATTTAGATACTCCTGTTGTAAAATATATGCCTGAATTTAAAATGGCTGATGATAGATATAAAGAAATAACTCCAAGAATGTTATTAAACCATTCATCAGGGTTAATGGGAGGAAGTTTGAAAAATGCCCTTTTATTGGGAGACAATGATTCTTATAGTCATGATAATTTCTTAGAAGAATTAAAGAAACAAAGATTAAAAGCTAAACCAGGAGCTTTTTCAGTTTATTGTAATGATGGATTTACTTTAGCTGAAATTTTAGTAGAAAAAGTATCTGGTATGTCATTTACTAATTTTCTTGATAAATACATAAACAATCCACTTAACTTACAAAATACAAAAACTCCAGAAAATAGTTTTGACAGTTCAAGACTTGCAAAAGCTTATGTACCTTATTGGGAAGATGCTGTTCCACAAGATAACTTTAATACTATAGGCATGGGTGGCTTATATTCAAGTGCAGAAAATCTATGTACATTTGCACAAACATTTATGAAAAAATCAAATGGAATTCTTTCTCCTGCTTCAGTAAAAGCTATGGAAAATAAAGAGTATTTAAATGGTCTATGGCCTGAGGGAGAAGACTCTATCCTTGGATATGGTTTAGGATGGGATTGTGTCAACACTTATCCATTTAATCAATATAATCTAAAAGCACTTACAAAAGGTGGAGATTCTTTATTATTCCATAGTAATCTTACAGTTCTTCCAGATGAAAATATGGCAGTTGCAGTTGTTTCTTCTGGTGGAAGTAGCCAACTTAACGAAATAATTGGACAAGAAATTTTACTATCTGCATTAAAAGAAAAAGGTAAAATTAAAGAAATAAAACCTGATAAAACATTTAGTAAGCCACAACAAGTCAAAATGCCAAGTTACTTAAAAGAAAATAGTGGACTTTATGCTTCTTCAAATATGATAAAAATCGATGTTAATGATAACGGTACTCTAACAGTATCTTCTCCGTACATAGAAAATGGACCTGAAGATAAATATGTATACATAGGTCAAGATAGATTTGTATCTGAAAAAGGTAATAGTTGTGTCAAATTTGTAAAAGAAAAAAATAATATCACATATTTAAATATGAGCTCTTATGATGATGTTCCTGGATTAGGTCAGACAGCAAGTTTATACTACGTAGCTCAAAAGGTAGATGACAATAATATATCAAATAGTGTCAAAGAAGCATGGGAAAAAAGAGGTGAAAAAGGCTACTATCTAGTGGATGAAAAATATAGTTCTCAATACTATATGCTTGGTTCTGTTAAAGCAATTCTTGGTGTTTCTGATAAAACTCCAGGTTTTTTAGCTAATACTAAAATAGTAGATGAAAATAATTCAAATGCTTTTATAGAAATACCTGGTGTAATGGGTCGTGATTTGAGTGATATCAAACTGTATAAAGAAAATGGTACAGAATACCTAAAATTTGCAACACAAACATATGTAAGTGAAGATTCCCTGACTAATTTATCATCAGAAAAATCTTTTACATATCAACTAGATTCAAAGGGGTATGCAAAATGGTACAAAATTGGCGATGATATAGCAAACAAAAAAATAGAAGTTAATCTTCCTCAAAATTCATCTTTTGCAGTTTATGATGATAAAGGAATCCCTGTAAATTACTCTTTAGTGACAAAAAATAATAGAGTCAGATTGCCAAAAGGAGGCGTAATTGCTTTCTTAGGAAGTCCAAATGCTAGATTTGAAGTTACATACCAAGATGAAGTAAATGCAAATGCACTAACAGGAACTGATAGATATGAAACTTCTATTAAGATAAGCCAAGCAGGTTGGGAAAATGCTGAAAATGCCGTTTTAATAAATGATTCTGCAATTGCAGATGCTTTGGCTGCAACACCATTCGCATATAAAAAAGATGCTCCTATATTGCTAACTGGAAGCTCTCAAATAAATGAAAAGACTTTAGCT
>NZ_JAGWCS010000175.1:0-6760 GCF_020657705.1 Clostridioides sp. ZZV15-6598
ATCTAACCCTATTATTATTCAAATACACACACTTGTCAAATTTATGCTTAATTACTATTCTATTTAATATCTCTGCCAATATATTTATTAACTTATCTATAATATTTAATAAATCCAAAATATATATTAATAAGAATTAATTAACAAAATTCTTTACAAGAACATAACCTATATTAAACAAGCTCCTAACCAAAACTTGAGTTTGTTAAATTTTAAAATACGAAAGAGAATTGTTTATATGCTATTAAAAATTTGGCTTTTAAATAAAATTTTTTTATTCCTTTTTAGCAATAGATAAATAATAGCTAAAAAGACAATTTTATTGCACACTCAAAAAAGGGGTTGTCTTACAATGTTCTTAAATTATAAATAAGATACCCTTTTTTATTTACATATAGATTATTTAATACTTTACAAAAAAAGTGAACTCATCTGATAGAGTTCACTTTTTTCTGTAGTCAAATCTTTATTTTGAAATAACTTCTTTTAATGTTGGGAGTGTATTAAATAAATAATACCTGTAATTTTTATTTTATTAACTTTAAATACCTCTTTCAATATTGTATAAAACAACAATAAATACTTATAATAATTTCAAATATCTGTAAAAATTTATTAACTATATTACAATTACAAGCTTATGGTTATAACTACTCGTACTACTATTTACTTTTATTTAATAAGTATCAACAAGTACAGATTTTTTTATTTTCTGTTTATCTAAATGTGAAATTGCACTAGATACAGCAGTTTGACCTTGTCCTGCTGATTTTAGGTATTGATACGGCTTACCAGCACAATCTCCCGCTACATATAATCCTTCAATATTTGTACTCATATTCTTATCTGATTTTATATGTGAACCTTCAACTTCTAACCCTGGAACCATGTATTTAGGAGATACACTATCTTTTATAATAAATATACCCTCTATGTCCAACTCACTCTTTTTCAATACCAATTTATTAACTAATTTTTCACCTTTTATTTCTACAGGTCTGTCATCTATTATATTTATATTGTTATTAAGCTTATTTTCCAATTTATACATAGGTACATAGTATACATTACTAGCTATTTCACTTAAAAAATTTGCTTCTTCTTCAGCTTCATTATTATATCCTATTATAGCAACTTTTTTATTTCTATATAGCATAGCATCACATGTTGCACAATATCCTACGCCTTTTCCAAGAAACTCTTCTTCTCCTTTTAACATCTTTCCATACTCAATGCCTGTAGCTAATATAACTGTAGTTGACTCGTATGTATCATTTCCAGAAACTAATGTAAAATATTCGCCCATGCTATATACATTATTAATTCTTTTTTGAGTTATTTTTATTCCCATATCTTCTATATGATTTTTAAATTTATTTTTTAAATCTAGCCCGCTTATGTTGCTAATTCCCAAGTAATTATCTATAGAAGGTGCTTTAATAAGTTTTTGACTTATATCTTCACTTCCAAATAAAATTATATTTTTATTTCTAATTTTAGCATTTACAGCTGCTGCAAGCCCTGCTGGCCCACTTCCTATTATTGCAATGTCGTATCTCATAATCTCACCTATCTTCTAGTAACCTTTCTTTTTTCTTTTATGTAAATATAATATCAATAGTCAACATCACTGACAATTAGGCACTTATTTGTAACCATAAATAAATCTTATAAACAAAAAAACTCATTTTATGATGAGTTTTTTTGTTTATATATGATTTTAATTAGTTACATATACGATTCAATTTTATTTTTTAAATTATCTTTAGGTATAAAACCTATTAATCTATCTATAGCTTTACCATCTTTAAATATTATTACAGTTGGTACTGTAGACACTTCAAACTTTTGAGCTAATTCCATACTTTGGTCTATATCTACTTTTAAGAAATTTGCTTTTTCAATCATCTCATTTCCTAAACCCTCGTATACTGGTGATAACATTTTACAAGGTCCACACCATGTAGCAAAGAAATCTACAACTACTAACCCTTCTTTATTTTCTACTTCATTTATAAATTCATTGTTATTTATTATTTTTGCCATAATATATATCTCCTTTATTATTTTTATTGTTTTCTTGATATTAATATACTACGACTTATGTACTAGTTCAATTAGGAACTTTTTTGTAACCATCCATCTTTAACACTCTTAAGATTATCATTATAATCAAACATTAATTAAACTTATTTATGTAAGTTCAGCAAATTACTTATGTGCTACTATAGAAATCTGTAAATTCTATTTAGATATTAACTAAATTTGAACTTTATCTCCAAAGCACGCTGAAAAATTTATCTGATTTGTAACTTAATTTTTCATTTCATACAATTGACAATTTTATCTAGACATTATAAAATAATATTAGTACCTACTTAAGTAGTTATTATATTTCACTAAAGGAGTTTATATATGGATGCTATAGTTAATGAACTACAAAACATAGGATTTACCAAATATGAATCACAAATATACATATCATTACTAAAGGAAAGTCCTCTAACTGGATATGAAATAAGTAAGTTATCAGGTGTACCACAATCAAAAGTCTATGAAAATATAACAAAATTACTTAACAATAATATAATTATCAATATTGAAACTGACCCTATAAAATATGTACCTATAAACCCTAATGAATTGCTAAAAAGTAAAAAAGAAGAATTCAATAATTCTATGGACAAACTGGAAAACAACTTACAGGTATTAAATAAAGGAAAAAGTATAGAATATGTTTTAAACATAAAAGGTTCTAAAAACATATTAAAAAAAGCAATCGAAATGATAAATAATGCCAAACAAGAAATTATAATTTCTTGTTCTCATGAAGAAATTCTCAACCTAAAAGATGAGCTTTTAACTGCTTCTAAAAAAAATGTTAATGTTGAAATACTACTTTTGGAAGATAAAAATATAGAGGGTCTAAGCAATATTCATATTCATGGAGGTAATGAAACTACACTTAAAAACAAAAAACTTTATAAAGGTATTCTTTTAATTGTAGATGATTCTGAAATATTAACAGGAAATTTATCTGAAGGCAATGAAGCTATTTCAATTTGGACAAAAAATTCTAATATTTTATATATTGGAAATCAATACATACAACATGAAATTTATATTTCACAAAAAATAAAAGGGGGGCTTAAATATGAATAAAGTTAAAATCAAACAAGTTGATGCATTTACAACAATACCTTTTGGAGGAAATCCTGCTGGTGTAGTCACAGATGCATCCAATATTTCTGATGAAATCAAACAGAATATCGCAAAGGAAATGAATTTATCAGAGACTGCATTTGTCTCAGAATCTGATGTAGCAGATTTCAAAGTTCAATTTTTCACACCTGGTTTAGAAGTTGATTTGTGTGGTCATGCTACAATAGGAACATTCCATGCTCTTTTAGAAGAAGGAAAACTTAATACTAACAAGAATATCTTTTATCAAGAGACAAAAGCTGGTGTACTATCTGTAGAACTTAAGGAAATAGATAATGAAAACATATTTATGATGGAGCAAAATCCTCCTAAATTCGAAAATCTAAATAGCTGTAGAAAAGAGATTGCACAAATGATAGGTGTAAAAGAAGATAGACTTCTTGAGTATCCAATTATGAAAGTAAATACAGGAATTTGGTGGCTTGTCTTTGGATTAAAGTCTCTAGATGATTTAGAAAATATTTCTCCAGACTTAAATAAAATAAAAGAATTTAGTGCTAACAATAATTTAATTGGAATAACTCCATTTTGTATAGAAGCTATAGATAAAAAATGCGACTATCATCTAAGAGCCATAGCTCCATATGTTGGAGTAACAGAAGACCCTGTATGTGGAACTGGCAATGCTTGTGTATCATCTTATATAGTTCAGCACAGTATTTTAGATAAAACTGATTTTATTGGTGAAGAAGGAAACTTTATAAATAGACCTGGAAAGGTATATGTAAATATATCTAAAGAAAACAATGATATCACTTCTGTAAAAATTGGAGGAAGTGCCTATACTATTTTAAGTGGAGAAATTGTGTATTAATTATTTATCTAATTTAACAATAAATAAAAATACTAGTCTTAATTGACTAGTATTTTTATTTATATATTTTGTTTAACAAATTTATTTCACTATCCATCATGTTAAAAAGTAACACTTTATATTATTATTATCAATTAGCTATAAGTCAATCTAATACAATATAATTATCCTAGATTAATATCATTAGCATAATAGTTATTTATTTATTAGTTATCTTCCTCAACAAGTTTACTTAATGTCTTGTCGAATAAGAATAATAATATAGCTGCAACAAATAGTATTACTGGAATTATAGTATATACTTTAATCATATCAAACTTAAGAGTAAATGCATATATATATCCATATCCTTGACCAGCTAGGAAAGTAGCAAATGTCCAAACTCCCATAAGAACACCTAGAAGTTTTTTAGGAGCATACTTACTTACAAAAGAGTTACCAAGTGGTGAGAATAACATTTCTCCAAAACTTAGAAGTATACCAAACATAACTATCCATATTATACTAGCTTTAGCAGTTTCAGGAGCTCCAACACCTCTTGTAAGCTCTGCTCCAACTAGCATTAAGAATGCAAGACCTAAGAATGCTAATCCAAGACCTGTCTTTTTAAATAAACTTATATCACCTTGTGGTCTACTCGCAAGTTTAAACCATAACGCTCCAAGAATTGGACCTAGTACAATACATACAAGTGCATTTAATGAGTCAAACCAAGCAAGAGGAATTTCAAATCCTCCAATAGTCATATCTACAAATGCTGCACCATAATCATAAACTGCAAGATAAGTTAGATACCAGAATAACCAGAAAACTACAGAGAAGAATGATACAAGTATAATAGCCCAAATTCTCTTCTTATCTATACTTCTAAGAGGAGCATTATCTTTTTCTTCAACTTTCTCAGCTACTACGCCTTCTTTAAAAGGTCTTTTCCCTGCATTTCCAAGGAATCTCCATCCATATGTGAACCATATTGCACCAATTACACAAAGAACAGCTGCTATGAAGAAACATTGAGAGAAACCATATACTCCATTTTTCATGAATGTCTTAGCATAAAGTATACCAACTGCTGTTGTTCCGATAAAAGAACCTATATTAACAAAAGAATATTGCACTGAGAATGCTGTATCAAGTTCTTCTTGATTATCAAAAAGTTGTCCATTTACTGCTGATACATTTCCTTTAAAGAATGCAGTACCAATTGAAACTAGAATTATCATTGCATTTACCATAGAAGCTGTAGTTGCAATAGAACCAAGATAGTACCCTATCCCCATTATAAGCATACCTACAGGTATGGTATATCTAGCTCCTATCCATCTATCTGATATATATCCTCCAATTATTGGCGCAAGATATGTGAATGCAACAAGGTTAGCTTGCATTATAGCTGCTTGTCCTTTATCTATTCCAAGACCACCTTTAACAATTGCTGTTGTAAGGAATATATAAATTAAAAACTTTGCAGAATAATATGCTGCTCTTTCAAATGAGAAAGTTGTTGCACAGATATAAAATCCTATAGGGAATTTACCCTTTTTATTTACTGTTGTGCTCATAAGTTTAAATCCTTTCTTAATTGTATTTTTATATTTTCTACGTTTTATCCAGACTCTTTCTTTTAATGAAAGATATGGTGATATTGTTTTGTAAAACAATTCGTAATAATTATTAAGATAATTGCGTTTTTATTTGTAGAATCTAGATGTTTTCATGGCATAAAGATTAGTATCTTTAATTGTCAATAAATTTAAATACTATATCTATAAATTTAAATTATATAAATTCATTATTGTTAGGTATATTTATAACCTAATTATCTTTATAAATTGACACCACAAAAAACCAAACTATAAATTATTAGTTCATTAATTATTATTTAGCTTAAATACAATATTGCCATAACACAATGGATAATTTTATATCTAACTTCTAAATTCATCACTCTAGTAATTTTTTCTAATTTAACTACTCTTAATTAAATGAAAAATCTTCACTATATGCAATTCTTATTTTTTTACTTGATAGTATTTTACAAACTAAATTCCTCCTTTTGTGGCAAATTGTGTAATCTTATTACTATTGCCTTTTTAAAGGAGTTTTGAATAAAGCAACATGTATTTATTCAAATAAATACTGTCTTTACTTGTTTTTTAAATTTCTAAATACTTCATTCAATTACTTGTCAACTTAAATAAATAAACTACTATCTATTCACAGATTAAATTTATTTCCTATTGAACATACATATGCATTCTGTGAATCTAAATATAAAAACTGTTGTTTTAAAGTGATTACCTAGATATTCGCTTTGATATTATTAATTGAGGTAATACTATTTATGATTTATTAACCATAAAATACCTCAACTTGAAAACTTTTTCACGAATATTTATTTTTCACCTCCCTTTATTTATTTCACCATGTAAATCGTACCATAAACACATACTTATATGCAACAAAAAAATAAGAAAAAAATCGAATAATCGACAGTAAATAATTAGAAGAAATCAAATTAGACTTGTCAAGTATATTATATAAATTTTTCTTTTGGAAATATAAGTTAAACTAAAGCTCAAAATAGTTTTTTAGATATGAAATTTTATTGTTTTATGGATTCATATTATTTATTAGATAGGTTTTTGATATGCAATTTATATTACATAGAATATACGACGCCAAAGAACATTTATTATTTAAGAAACATTATCAATGATAAAG
>NZ_JAGWCS010000176.1:0-6498 GCF_020657705.1 Clostridioides sp. ZZV15-6598
GCTTAGAGTAAGAAATATCATAATCAATATTATAATAGAATAATGAACAAAATATAGATATGTTTAGATAGTTAATTAAATACAATTTATTTTTGAATCCTTGTTTTAGAAGATTTTTTAGTATATTCTAAAATAGAATTAGGGAAGTAGACGAGATATTTATTTTTAAGCAAAAATATAATTATGGAGGACTTTATTATATAAATGAAAGATTATTATAAAATA
Organism: Clostridioides sp. ZZV15-6598; assembly: GCF_020657705.1. NCBI lineage: Bacteria > Bacillati > Bacillota > Clostridia > Peptostreptococcales > Peptostreptococcaceae > Clostridioides > Clostridioides sp. ZZV15-6598. Next base: position 226 of record NZ_JAGWCS010000176.1, read on the forward strand.
GGAGAAATATCTAAAATATACGGTATAGGAAGAGATTCTTTAATGTACTATGAAGAAATAGGAATTTTAAAACCATTTAGAGATACCAATGGATATAGAATGTATAATATATCTGATATATGGAAATTGAATTTGATAAAAGAATTTAGAAGTTTGAATTTTCCAATGAAAAAAATAAAAGAATATCTAGATGATAGAAGTATAGAATCCACAAAAACTATATTAAATGAAGAACTTGATTTAATTGACAAAAAGATATTTGAGCTTATAAGTCACAAGGAAAATATTATAACAAGATTAAGTTCAATTGAAAGTGTGATTCAAAATACTAAAATAGACGAGATAGAGGTTGTATATATAGAAAAAAGGAAAGCCTTAGAATTAAATGCTGATATAGAAAGAGATGAAGATTTTGATTTCTTAATTCAAAAGCTTCAAAAGGAATATGAAGACAGATTTAATATACTTGGAAATAATAATATTGGTTCTGCTTTTTCTGTTGAAGCAATCAATAATGGTATATTTAATGAGTTTAAGTCTGTATTTTGTTTTTTGGAAGATAATGAGGAGATATATAATATAGTTTTTGATGAAGGGTATTATGTAACATTAAATTATACTGGAAGTAACTCTAATAATAAAATCTATATGCAAAAAGTATTTAGATTTATAGAAGAAAATAATTATAAGATAAATGCTGCTCCAATAGAGATATATAAAATAGATATACATGAAACTGGAATTGTAGACGAATTTGTAACTGAAATACAAGTTCCTATAACTAAATAGCTAAATTTTAATGGACTAGATAATAAATAGCATAAAAAAATGTAAATTTGCCACCAATTTGCCACTATATTATAAAATAGGTGACAAATTATATTCTAAGACCTTCTAGAATATTTACTGTTTCATTTTCCATTTTATGTATGACATGAAAGTAAGCCTTATTTCCATTTTATATTAGTTAAAGTATAAGTAGATAGTGTTTAGATTGAAAATTAGTAATAATTATCTTTATATCCAGTTAAGAACATATAATTTTGATTTTCGACAACATTTATTATTCGTTTGCTATATAATTTAATTAACAGTGTATAAAGAGGGGGATATAGGATGAAAATTAAGGAATTATTAAAAATTAATATCAATATTTATCAGACATAAATATTATTAGATTGATAGTTATGAATGATAAAGTAGTTAACTTAATGTTTTGGAGGGTAATTTATGCTTGATAAGTTTAAAGTATTAAAAAGTTGGCAAAAGATATTAATTGTTATTATAGGAGTTTTATTATTACCATTAACATTATTATTATTTTCTATTCTATTTTTAGTAAAAAGTATAAATAAAAATAGTAATAAATTAGTAAAAACATTGAAAGTTGTTATAAGCCTATTTGTAGTGTTTATACTCTTAATATTCAATTGGGCATGGTGGGGAGCAATGTTCAAAGTAGCAACAGAACCTAACTTAAATGAGCGACAAGAAATAAAAAGAAAAGAAGAAGAACAGGATATAAAAGACAAGGAAGTAAAAGAAAAACAAGAATTAAAAGCAAAAGAAGAAAAAGATAAATTGGAGAAACAAAAGAAAAAAGAGTTAGAAGAAAAGAAAAAACAAGAGGATTTAGAATTAGCTCAGAAGGAAAAAGAAGAAAAGGAAAAAGAAGAAAAACTTGCTAAAGAAAACATCGATAAGTCAACGGAAAACGCTCAAGCTCTAACTCCTAAAACTGAAGAATCAAATCCAACCAACCAAAAAACATCTGAAACTGTATATGCAAATGGAGGAAAATCTAAATCAAATAAATATCATTCTTCTCCTACTGCACATAATATGGAAGGTGCAATTTCAATGAGTAGAGAAGAAGCAGAAGCAAATGGATATGTAGCTTGTAAAATATGTTATTAGCAACAAAGAAATAGACTAGTGTTTAGCTAGTCTATTTTTTATATTATATTTCTAAAGATTCTATAAGTGGATTATCGCTAAATAACTTTAATAGATTTGTCTTTTTATATCCTTTAGGTAATTTAGTATAGATAATTACCTCTAGCCAATCTCCATCAATGCGTTTAATATTCATATTTATAATTTCAATTTTAGACTGCTTAAATTTTTCCTCAATATATGAGATTGAATCAGTACTGTTAGAAATTTTAAGAGAGACCTGTTCTGCGGTAGGGAGTTTCATCCATTTCCTATCTCTATGAAGTAGTATTTGCGTGATAACAATAATAATGCTTGAAACAATACCAAGTAAATATAATCCACAACCAATTGCAAGTCCTGTACCTGCTGTAGCCCATATACCAGCAGCTGTAGTAAGTCCGCTTACTGATTGATTTCTGATAAATATTAATCCAGCTCCTAAAAAACCTATTCCACTGACAACCTGTGCTGCAACACGGGCAGGGTCTAAACCAATACCTGGAGTACCTACTACATCATCAAATCCATATTTGGAAACAATAATTATAAGTGCTGATCCTAGTGCTACTATAAAATGAGTTCGGATTCCAGCTTCTTTTAGCCTATTCTTTCTTTCATATCCAATCAAAGCTCCGCATAAACCAGCAATAATGATTCTTGCTATATATTCAAATTGAATAAGTATATGATTATTCATCTATCTAGCACCCCCTTTTATGTAATATTATATATACTATAACACTACATTTTTTATGTGGATATAGTAACATTTGAAAATTATATGACTGTTGTACCTAAATCTAAAATAGGGAAAAGTATTTTATGTATATAAAAATGATAGAAGGGATATATAATATTATATGATTGAAGAGCAAACTTAAATTAATTAAGTTTGCTCTTTATAATGGTAAATATTTTTATTTACAATAATTAGACAAAAAAATGTCTGTATTTTTTATATCTGCAAAACTATTTTGTAAGGATGCCATAAATACTTGATGTACAGTCTCAGCATTAATCTCTTTATCATCCCAAAATAAATTTTTTGTTGTGCAAGCATCGCTTATAAGAGTAATATCGTATCCAAGTTTCTTTGCTGTCCTTACACTTGTATCAATGCACATATGACTCATCATTCCACAAATCACTAATTTATCTATGTTTTTTTCGTCAAGACAACTTTGTAAACGTGTTTGAAAAAAACTATCTGGTGTATGCTTAATGATAATTTCTTCATTCTCAAATGGTAAAACAATTTTATTTATTTTTGAACCATAAGTGTCAGGTAGAAAGAATGATGCTGTTGAACTCATTGATATATGCTGTACATGAATAATTGGCAAGTTATTTTTTCTAAAGAGTATCAGTATTTTTTTAGCATTTTCAGCAGTTTTTTCTGTATTAAATAATTCACATTTACCATTCTTAAAATAATCATTTTGAATATCAATTAAAATTAAAGCTATAGACATATTTATACCCCCTATCTATTTTTATTATAATGCCCATGAAGGAAATGTAAATTACTTACTTTTTGGTATGTATAGAACTATTTATTATAACAGATTCCTTTATTGTCTAAAAATTCTTGTTGTCCATGTTCAAGCATATATTCTATACCTATTTCTTGCATTATCTCTACAGCTTGTAGCATTTTCTTGCCACGACTAGTAAGAAAATATTCAGTATGTAATGGATACCCAGTTGAACTGATTTTATCAACAATACCAAATTCTCGAAGTTCTTTTAATTGTTGGATTAACATTTTTTGACTTATTCCATCTATACTATGCTCTAGGTCAGAGAATGTTTTATTACATTGTCTCAATTTAAATACAATTATAGTCTTCCATTTACCTTTAATGATATCATGTACAATTTCAAGAGGGCATGTATATTCATCTCTTATTTTCATAATATATCACCTCCATAAAATGATAATAAATTATATCACTGCTTTTATAATATGACAAATCTATATGAAGTATATATAAAATTTGTGTTTTATTAAGTTCTAAATTTCTTCTAATATAGTTCACACTTAGTACACAAATAGTTAGTAATATATAAGTAAATAATATATTTGATACAAATTAAATAATTTTAAAATAATTTATGATAATTTAGAGGAGGAAAATATATGAATATATCAAGAAAAGCTATGAGGATAATAGAATTAGCACAAAGGATTGCAACTAAGAGAGGTATCTCAGTAGAAGAAGCTTGGGATGAAGCATTAAAAGAATATAAACAGAAATACCAATATATTGCATAGAAATTTAAAAATATAGTTTAATTTTGTAAAGTAGAAAATATCATATAATCGATGATTGATTTTTCTGAAAAAATTATAAATTTACAAATTTTAATTATTTAAAAAAATTTAGAATATTTAGTGGAAGTTAATAACTTTAAATGATACTATAAATTATAAGGTATATCATTATTAACACAAAAGGAGGATGAACACTTGATTGTAAAAATAGATAATACTTTAGAAAAACAATTCTGGCAATATGTATCACATGAAGAAAGTTTAAACTTATTTATAATTGGATATGTTGAAAACTATGGATTTAGTTCTGATTCTCAAGAAGTATGGTCTCAGACAAAAGAAGGAAGTATAACTTCTATAATATTAAAAAATAAGTCAACACTTATAATCTATAGTTTAGAAAATAATTTTGATGTAGAAGAGATGGAAAGCCATATAAAAGGATTAGATATAGAAAGTATAAGTGGAAAAAAGTGTGTAATAGATAGACTAGTGAGTATATACAAAGGTTTTTATGAAAAATTGGATAATAAATTTTGTATATTAAAGAAAATAAAAGAGCTGGATTTTTCTAATATGAATGAATATAGGATAGAAAAGGCATATGAAAAAGACATTGATGAAATAGGAAAACTTTTAAATAAATCAGGATATAAGGTAAGTCCAAATTACATAGAAGCGAGAAAAGAATACTTAAAAGAAGGCAATGTAAGAGCCTATTTCATAAAAGATAATAATACTATGATTAGTACTGTATCAACTGGTATGGAAACTAGCTTTTTGGCAATGATAGTTTCTGTAAGTACAGATAAAGAGCATAGAAAAAAAGGACTTGCTAGCTATATGGTGTACAATTTAAGTAAAGAACTATTGGCAGAAGGGAAAATACCATGTCTTTTTTATAATAATGAAATAGCAGGAAAAATATATCATAATATAGGATATGAAGAGATAAATGAATGGACAATTCTTTTTACATAATTTTAAAGACACAAAACTCCATCAAGAATTAAAGTATTTATAAATCAGTTTATTTTTACTATAATTCAAGGTGGAGTTTTGTTTTCATTAAAATTTTATTTTTTACTGCTTAAATAGTCAAGTGTTTTAAGTTTATAACCTTCTTTTTCCCAATGTGTAAGTACTTCATCCAATATCTCAGTATTAGTTGAAGAATTTGGATGTAATAGAACTATTGCACCAGGATGTGTTCTAGAGTAAATTTTGTTTTTAGCAAACTCATGAGTAGGTTGTTTCTTTTCATACCAATCCACATAAGCAAAACTCCAAAATATAGATTTATAACCCAAGTCCTGTGTATACTTTAGAGATTGTTCACTAAATTTACCCATTGGTGGTCTAAAATATTTAGGCATTTCTTTTCCAGTAACATCTTTATATGCTTTTGCTACACTTGTAATTTCTTCTTTGAATTTTTCAAAATCTGTAATCCCAGCCATTGATGGATGACTTTTTGAATGATTACAAACTAAATGTCCTTCTTTTTCCATACGTTTTATTAAATCTGGATTACTTTTTATATAACTTTCAACTACGAAAAACTGTGCCTTTGCATTGTGTTTTTTTAATGTGTCTAGTAACTTTGGAGTGTTTCCACTTTCATATCCAGCATCAAATGATAAGTATATAACCTTTTCATTAGGGTCTCCTACATAATATGAGTCATATTTCTTAAAAAAATTGGCTTCTTTTATAGGGGAGGGTTGTTTTCCATCCTCTCTAGGGTTAAAATACCAATCATATTCATGTGTATCAAGTGTTGGACTAGAAATTTGAGTTTTTGTTTTATCTAGTGATTTAAAGTTTATACTAGCAATTCCAAAAAGTATTAGAGCAAATGCTCCTATCATAATGTATTTTTTTAGGCTATCTTTTTTCACAATGTCACCTCTTATTTAAAATTTCAAGTAAATATTTCTTACAATATAGTTTGAATATTTATAGTTAAAAATATTCATATATACAAATAATAAATTAAAGAAGTTTCTTTTAAGAAATATAAAATAATATTAATTATCTTAAACAAAATACATATAAAA
>NZ_JAGWCS010000177.1:0-6442 GCF_020657705.1 Clostridioides sp. ZZV15-6598
GGAAGATGATAGATATGTAAAAAATGTTGAATTAGATAGTAATACAGAATTAAAAAATAATTTTAATAATTCATTTTTAGATAAAAAAACAAATAAAGATATAGTGTTATTAGTAGAAAATGAATTGAGAAATATTGTGAATGTGGAATATATTAATCAAGAAAGTAGCTTAGACAATCATAATAAAAAACAAACTAATTTAGAAGTAAAAGTTAATGGTCAACTTGAAAATGTGTTGAAACTTGAAGGCGTAATGAAGAATTTAAAGTTACATAATAAAATTGAAAAAATAGAAATTAATAAATTAAAAACAAGTAATCTTGAGGTCAAAAATCTTTCAAACGAATATAAACAAGAAAAAAACAATCTTGTAGAATGTAAAATGACAATTAGAGTCACATAACAAAAAAGAATAGATAAAGTAAAAAACTATTATCAATTCATAAAACTTTATAGAAGAATTAGTTTTACGATAATCCATTTCTGTAAGAGGGATTGTTAATGATTTTATCGAAATCCTAATTAAAGTGAATATATTATACCAAAATATAAGTAAATTTGAGATAATATTTACTTATACTATAGATTGATTGATAAAAAAATGGTATAATAACAAATTGTACTTTAATTTAATAATAAGGGAGTGGAAGTCATATTGTTAGGGAGAAATGAGCTATGCCCTTGTGGAAGTGGCAAAAAATACAAGAAATGTTGTTTAAATAAAGATATTGTTTCAGAAAGAGCAAGCAGAAAAACTGAACTTTCACAAAAGCAATATACAGATTTATATTCAAAATTATATGATTATTCAAGACATGATAAATTCAAAGATGAATGTGAAAAAGCTAAAGAAATGTTTTATATAATGCAAAATGATACTGTAAATGAAAAGTTCGAAAGATTTTTTAATACGTATTTAATACAAGACCACATAATGGAAAATAAAAAGGTCATGACAGTTGGATTTCTTGAAGAGAATGGTGCAAACCTAAGCCAATCAGAAATCGCAATATTAAAAAGTTTATTTGAATCCTATGTAAGCATTTACGAAGTAAAAGAAATTTCTACAGGAAAAATAGTTTTAAGAGATTGTTTAAGTGGGAAAGAGCTTTATACAGAAGATGTAAAACTTCTAAGAAGCTTTAAAATCGGAAGTTGTATGATAGCTAGAATAATTGATGTTGAAGGAACTAATATATTAATAGATGTAACTATAAGTATATCAAATGAAGTTAAAGATATAATTTTAAATGATGTTATGAATTTATTTAATCAATATAAAGACTTATATAAAGATATGAAGACGTTCTTAATTTATCATACACATGTATTATATAAATATATACAACAGCTTTTAGACCCAAGTATAGCTGAATATTTAAAAAGAGAAAGAGATATGAATAATAATAAAAAAGTTGATTCAGAAGGTGAATTAGCTGAAGTAGAATGTAAAGTTTTAGATACTCTTAAAGAAAATGTGGAAAAAGAAAATATAGATGCATGTGTAGAGTTCTGGAATGAATATAAGAAAAGTCATGAAAATATAAAAGGAGCTGAAAGTGGTTGGGCAGCTGCGGTTGAATACTATGTTAAGAAAGAAGCAGGACAACCTATAACTCAAGTTCAAATATCAAAAAAATATGATATAAGCTCTAGTACATTAGGAAAAAGATATAAAGATTTAAAAATATCTTAATTAATTATAAAAAGCTTTAAGTCATAGATAAAGAATCTATAGTATAATATATGTATAATGTGTAGAAAGAGGTATTAATAATGAGTCTTAGTTTAGGAAATGCAATTGCTGTATCAACAAACTTTATAAAATCTAACCCAGCAGTACCTGTATACGACGGAGAAGAAATATATGCAGTTATTTATCATATAGAAATAGGATATAATAATGGTGTATCACCTGATACTAAACAATATATAATAATAGACTATAAAGAGTTCGATTTATCTATGGATAGAAAAAATGAACTAGTAGAAGTTGCTAAAGAGTACTGCAAATCTAAAGATATTGTAGAAAATGAAAATCTTGAAATAAATCTTTTGGATAATGAAGAAGCAGAGAACTTCTTAGAAAAGGTATTTAATAACATGAAAGTTATAAGAGGCCTTATAACTAAAAGAGGATAAGTTAATGGAGTTTATTGGTATAGAAAATATAACACCATATGAAAACATATATGAATTTAGTGTATATAAATACGATGATGAAATTACTTTAGGTAATGCAGAGTTATATATATGTGACTTAAGGGTTATATTAATTAAAGTTAATTCTTTATACGTTGAAAGATTGAATAAATCAGTTGAAGCAATGGTTTTAGTGAAAAATCTAAAAAAAGATTTGGATAAGGAACTTATTGTAGACAAAATAAAGAAATTTGTGCTAGACGAAATTTGGGTAGAAAATCTAGTAAAAGAGAATATAGAAGTTATATTTGTAGAAAGCTAGGAGTAACCCTAGCTTTTTTATATTACAATCTAAGAGAGGAAGACAATATGTTAAGGGTATCTAATATAAAACTTGGAATCGATAAAGATATATCTTTGTTAAAAGATATTGTACTTAAGAAGTTAAGAATAAAAGAAAAAAATTTAATAAAATATAGTATATATAAAGAATCTATAGATGCTAGAAAAAAAGGAAAGATGGAATTTGTTTATTCTGTAGATGTAGAAGTTAGAGATGAAAGTAAAATACTTAGCTCAAATATAAAAGACGTAACAAAAATAAAAGATGTAAAATATGTAAATGTAGCTATGGGTCATAAAAAATTGAATAATAGACCTTTAGTAATTGGAAGTGGACCAGCTGGTTTATTTGCAGGGCTTATTTTGGCTCAAATGGGTTATGAACCAATTATACTTGAAAGAGGTCTTGATGTTGATAGTAGAACCAAGGATATAAGTGATTTCTGGACGACTAGAAAGTTTAAAAATAATTCAAATGTTCAATTTGGAGAAGGTGGAGCAGGAACTTTTTCAGATGGTAAACTCACAACTAGAATAAAAGATATACGATGTAGAAAAGTTCTAGAAGAATTAGTTCAGTTTGGAGCACCAGATGAAATATTGTATTCACATAAGCCACATGTTGGTACAGATATATTAAAAAGTGTAGTTAAAAATATAAGAAATGAAATAATAAATCTAGGTGGACAAGTTAAATTTGATTCAAAAGTGACAGATATAGTTGTGTTAAATAATTCTATACAATCTGTAGTTGTAAATAATAGTGAAAAAATAGATACAGATGCAGTTATATTAGCTGTTGGGCATAGTGCAAGAGATACTTATGAGATGTTGCATTCAAGAGGTGTAAAAATAATTCAGAAACCATTTGCAATAGGAGCTAGAATTGAACATCCTCAAGACCTAATAAATAAAGCACAGTATAAGGAATTTTATAATCACCCTCGACTAGGAGCTGCTGATTATAGACTTATAGAGCATGTTTCAAATGGAAGAACAGCATATACTTTTTGTATGTGTCCAGGAGGAAGTGTCATAGCATCTGCGTCAAATGATTTTGAAATAGTTACAAACGGAATGAGCGAGCATGCAAGAGATAAAATAAATGCTAATAGTGCATTTCTAGTAAATGTACTTCCAGAAGATTTTGATAGTAATAATCCACTAGCAGGGGTTCATTTTCAGCAAAAATATGAGAAATTAGCTTTTGAATTAGGTGGGGAAAATTACAATGCACCAGTTCAACTTGTTGGAGATTTTATTAATAATAAGACTTCTGAAAATTTAGGAAGTGTTGAACCATCATATAAACCTGGATACAAGCTTACAAATTTGAATGAATGTTTGCCTAATTTTGTGGTGGAAACTATGAGAGAAGCATTTATATCTCTTGATAAAAAATTAAATGGATTTGCAATGCATGATGCCGTTTTAACAGGTGTAGAAACTAGGTCATCATCACCAATAAGAATAGTAAGAGATGAAAACAGTTTGGAATCAATAAGTATTAAAAATTTATATCCTTGTGGTGAAGGTGCTGGATATGCAGGTGGAATAGTCACAGCAGCAGTAGATGGTATAAAATGTTCAGAAAAAATAATACAAAAATATGCTAATAATACAAAAATTTAACATAAACTTAATGATTTTTTAATATTTAACATGAATTTAACATTACTACTCCTATAATTTGATAAAATACAATAGGTTATAAAATTTTTAAATATAGTAATCTCTTTACAAGGAGGAAATAATTTGAACATTATAATAAGTCTAATGGGTGGATTAGGACTGTTCCTATATGGTATGAACCTTATGGGAGAAGGTCTGCAAAAATCTGCTGGGACAAAATTAAAAAAGATAATAAAATTACTTACTAGTAACCTATTTATGGGAGTTTTAGTAGGTACAGGAGTTACAGCAGTAATACAAAGTTCAAGTGCTACTACTGTAATGGTTGTTGGTTTCGTAAATGCAGGCATAATGACTTTAAAACAAGCAATAGGGGTTATAATGGGTGCTAATATAGGTACTACTGTTACAGCCCAATTAGTATCTTTTGATTTAACTGGAATGGCTCCAGTAGCATTAGGTATAGGTATTATACTTTATTTATTTGGAAATAAACCTAGAATAAAAAATATAGCTGAAATACTTATAGGTTTTGGGATATTATTTACAGGTATGGATTTTATGAAAATGGCAGTTGAACCATTAAAGGACTATCAAGGGTTCACTGATTTACTTGTTACATTTGGTAATTATCCACTACTTGGATTATTATTAGGATTTGGTATTACAGCAATAATACAGAGTTCAAGTGCATCTATGGGTATGTTGGTTGCATTAGCAGCAGAAGGTTTAATTCCATTGGCAGCAGCATTACCAATTCTTTATGGTCAAAATATTGGTACATGTGTAACTTCATTGCTATCAAGTATTGGCGCTAATAAAAATGCACGAAGAGCAGCTATGATGCATTTAATCTTCAATGTTTTGGGAACAGTAATATTCTTAGTGTTGTTGAATAAACCAATTGTAAATTTAGTTACAAGTTGGGACCCAAGTAATGTTGCAAGACAAATAGCTAATACACACACATTGTTTAATATTATATCTGTCTTAATACTTCTGCCATTTACAAAGGTTATCATAAAACTAGCCATTAAGCTTGTTCCTGATAAAGCTGGTGATGCAGATGAAGATGAAGCTAAGACTATTAAATATATAGATGATAGAATGATAGAAACTCCTTCTATAGCTCTTGCCAATACGATAAAAGAAGCACTTCGTATGGGAGAAAAAGCTAAGGAAAGTTTAAATGCATCTATGGAAGCGTTAGTAGAACATTCAACTGAAAAAATAGATAAGACATACAGACGTGAAAAACTAATAAATGATTTACAAAAAGCTATCTTAAATTACTTGCTTAAACTTTCAAAGGCACCTTTAGATGATGATTCTAGAGAAGTTGTAGACACCTTATTTAATACAGTTAATGATATAGAAAGAATTGGTGACCATGCTAAAAATATAGCTGAATTATCTCAAGTTGCAATAGATTCAAATATTTCTTTCTCTGAGGAAGGACAAGCTGAACTTGATGTTATGTACAATAAAGTTGTTTCAGCCTATACTTATGCTTTAGAGTCAATGAGAACTGATGATGTGGATTTAGCTTGTAAGGTTATAAAAATTGAAGAGCAAGTTGATATAATGGAGAAATCTTGTAGAGCTAATCATATGTATAGATTAAATAATAACTTATGCAGTATAGAAAATGGAGTTATTTATTTAGATGTAATAAGTAATCTAGAAAGAATATCTGACCATGCTGTTAATATAGCACAACAAGTTATAGCTAAGAGATTGGGAACTGATTAAAAATAGTAATTTAAAATAAAATAGGACTAAAAATAGAAAATAAACAAAAAAGAAGGAGTTGTCTTAAATTTGATTTTTTATAATCAAATTTTAAGTTCAACTCCTTTAAAATTAGTCTAATTAATCTTATTGAATCACTCTTAAGAATAATTATCACGTAGAAAAGGAGATTATTAAAATTTTTATTTTAAGACATCTCCTTTTCAAAATATTAAGCTATTTCTTTAATTTGTTTAAATGAATTTTCATTTCCATTTCCACCTATTTGTGTTACTGATTTAAATCTCATAGTTTTAAATAGTTCTTTTTGACTATAGTCTAGTAAATTTCCTACTAGTATTACAGGAGATTTAGTTTTTCCAGCTAAAACCCCAACAGATAAACCATCTATTAAATCATCTTGTTTGTTGATTCCATTTTTAGCAACATATAGATTGCTTATATTAGAACCTTTATAAAACTCTTTTATTACTTTTGCATTTGTTTCATTTCTAGTGCTACCTGATATTCTTTGTGGATTTTTTAGTTTGCTTTCTATATTTTTAGAAACTGTGTATTCTCCACCAATTATATA
>NZ_JAGWCS010000178.1:0-6403 GCF_020657705.1 Clostridioides sp. ZZV15-6598
GTATAAATATACTAAAAGAAGGATTAAGACTAATAACAGTTTAAAATAGATAACTTATGTAAGAACCGTAGGAACTACGGGGATAGCTTGTGGAGAATTGGTAAGACATATTTAGTATGCGAAATTCTATGAAGCAGGAACCCTGTGACTTTAGTCATGGGAGGTTCAGGAAGTAATAATAGTATCTAACAATGAAGAATTATATTCAAAATATAATATTAAAGTTTATAATGATATAATAAAAAACATTGGTCCAATAGGAGGAATATATACTGCTCTTGAACATGCAAAGTATGACATAGTTACAGTTGCATGTGATATGCCATATCTAAATAATGAAGTAGTCGAAAAAATAGCTGATGAAATGGATGACAAAAGTGTAATTTCAGTAACAAATGGAAAGTTACAACCATTGTGTTCTGGATACAAAAAGAGTATAATAAATAAAGTATCTTTATGTATAGGGAAAAATGATTTGAAGCTTAGAACTCTTATAGAAAAAATAGATAAAAGCTATATATACTTTGATAACGAAGATTTATTTTTAAATGTAAATACTATTGATGAGTATAAAAAATTGACTGAAGTTTAATTAGCTACGGTTGTAAAATAGAGTAGGATTTATATGGAGGAGAATTTATGAATTTACTTAAATGTGATTCTTGGGCAGTGATATTAAATAATAGTGACGAAGAAAGTAAGGCATATAAAATATTAGATGAACTTAAAAAGAATATGTACAAAGTTGTTGCTATAGATGAAGAGAAAAAGAATATTGAAGGTATAGATGTATATGAGTGTCTAAAAGACGTACCACACAATATTGATGTTGTAGCTATTATAGATAAGCAATCTAAGATGGATGCCATTTTAGAAGAGATAGAACTTTTAGACATACAAAATATCTGGTTTGAAAAAGGAAGCTTTAGTGAAATGATTATTAAAAAAACTAAGGATTTAAAATTGAATGTGGAATACAATTTAAGTTTATATGATGAGTTAACTAAGTAAAATTATATATAGAAATGATTAAGAACATAATTGGTTAACGAAATATCTTATTTTATAATATAGATTTCCTAGATAAAGTATCAAATTACAAGATTTATTAAGAAGATTGCTATTTACATGATATAATATATTAAACAGGAATATTAAGGAGTTGATATATTATGTTAATAGTAACTACAGAAAAAGTAGAAGGAAAAAAAATATCAGAAGTTTTAGGGCTAGTTAGAGGAAGTACAATAAGAGCAAAACATGTTGGAAAAGATATAGGAGCAAGCTTTAAGAATCTTGTTGGAGGAGAACTTACAGGATATAATGAAATGCTTACAGAAGCAAGACAAATTGCAATCGGTAGAATGGTTGAAGATGCAGAATCTAAAGGTGCAAATGCAATAATAGCATTTAGATTGTCTTCAGCTTCAGTTATGCAAGGAGCAGCAGAAATGCTTGCTTATGGAACAGCAGTTATTTTAGAAGATAACAATGATATAGTTGAAAAATAAAATATAAGTAATTAGAAAGAGACATCTTTTATAAATTTTATGGATGTCTCTTTTTCTTTGAAAAATATCAGGTAGAAGTAACTTTTAACCATTATGATAATAAAATAAGATGATATTATATAAATAAGTAAAATTATATTATATAATATATAGTATAGACTTTAAAATTTTTATTAGTAGGAGAAATTATGAACAATGTTATAATAGTTAGAGGAGCTGGAGATTTAGCAACAGCAGTCATACACAAGTTACATAGCTGTGGTTTTAAAATAATCGCTTTAGAAGTTGAAACTCCTCTTGCAATAAGAAGGAAAGTTTCTTTTAGTGAGGCTATTTATGAAAATGAAGTTTCTGTGGAAGATGTCTATTGTGTGTATTGCAAAGATAAAACAGAAATAAAAAAAGCTTTAAATAAAAGAAAAGTGGCACTAATAATAGACCCAAAAGGTAAATATATAGATGAAATACGTCCTGTAGCAGTTATAGATTGCATACTTGCAAAAAAAAATATTGGAACAAATAAAGCGATGGCACCACTTACAATAGCTTTAGGACCAGGGTTTTGTGCAGGTAAAGATGTAGATATAGTTATTGAAACTATGAGAGGACATAATTTAGGAAAAGTGATAAGAAAAGGATATGCTTTAAAAAATACAGGAATACCAGGAGCTATATTGGGTATAACCAAAGAACGAGTTTTTTATTCTGAGAACGTTGGAATAATAGAAAATGTATGTAGTATAGGGGATGTAGTTAAAAAAGGAGATATAATATGTTATATCACTGAAAAAAATAGAAATAAAATAGAAGTGAAAGCTTCTATAGATGGTGTTTTGAGAGGCTTATTGAGAAATGGTTCACAAATAGAAAAAGGATTAAAGATATTGGATATAGACCCTCGAATGGAAGAAGTAAAAAATTCATTTACGATATCAGATAAAGGACGTTGTATAGCAGGAGCAGTTTTAGAAGCATTATTATCAGAAGGAATATTACCAGAATAGGTTCTATTAAATAGATTTTTTATTTATAAAAGTTTAATTAATATATAAAGGGGTGAAACCATATGTTTAATGTAGCAATTATAACACTTAGTGATAAGGGCTATGAAGGGAAAAGAGAAGACATAACAGGAAAAAAATTAACTGAATTTGTTGAAAATACAGGGAATTATAAAGTTGTTGAATATGTGTTGATAAAAGATGATAAGGAAATGTTAAAGGAAAATATTATAAAAATTTGTGACAGTAATGAAGTAGATTTGATTCTTACTAATGGAGGTACTGGATTTTCAAAGAGAGATATAACTCCAGAGGCTACTAAAGATGTTTTGGAAAGAGAGATACCAGGTCTTAGTGAATACATGAGAATGAAATCTACAGAAATTACTAAAAAAGCTATACTAAGTAGGGGTGTAAGTGGAATAAGGAATAATTCTATAATAATAAATTTACCTGGAAGTCCCAAAGGTGCAGTTGAAAATTTAAGCTTCATTATTGATGTCTTAGACCATGGCATAGAAATTTTAAGAGGAGAAGCCACAGAATGTGCCACTAATAACAAAAAATAGTATATAATTCAGATAGATAAAAAATAGACAAAGAGGTAGATAGAGTATGATTGATAAGTATGGAAGAAAAATAGACTACCTTCGTATTTCACTTACAGATAAGTGTAATTTAAGGTGTGTTTATTGTATGCCACCAGATGTTAAATTTGAAAAAAATTATATAAATGATAATCTAAGTTTTGAAGACTATAAATTCATTATAAAGGCTATGTCAGAACAAGGGATAACAAAGGTTAGATTTACTGGAGGAGAACCTCTTTTATATCCAAATTTAAATGAACTTATAAGGTTTACAAGAGAAGAATGTGGAATAGAAAATATAGGAATGACAACTAATGCTCTTGGACTTTCTGATAGAATATTTGAGCTTAAAGAATGTGGTCTGAATAAAGTAAATATAAGCTTAGATTCTTTAAAGGAATATAAATATAAATCTGTGACAAGAGGCGGCAATTTAAAAGAAGTATTAAAATCGATTGAGTCATGTTTAAATTTAGGTATAAAAGTAAAGGTAAATTGTGTTGCTATAAATGGATTTAATGATGATGAACTTAAAGACTTTATGTTTTTAACAGTTAAATCACCAATTGATGTAAGATTTATTGAACTTATGCCATTAGGTGAAGCTAATAGAGTCTATAAAAAAGGATATTTTAATGTAAAAGAAATGGTTGAAAAAATATATGGTTTATATAAAGTTAAAAATGATGAAAAAAGTACAGCAGAATACTACAAGTTTAAAGGAGCAAAAGGAAGAATAGGAATTATAACTCCATTAAGCTGTTCATTTTGCAACACTTGTAATCGCATTAGACTTACTTCTAGTGGTGCAATAAAACTGTGTCTACATTCAAAAGAGGAAATAGATATAAAACCACTTTTACATAAACCATTGTTATTTAGAGAAACTATGAAAGATATAATAAAAGAAAAACCAGAAAAACATCATTTAATAGAAAATAAATGTAGTGATACAAATAGACGTATGTATGAAATTGGAGGATAGGTAATGTTAACGCACATAAATGAAAAAGGTTATGCTAAAATGGTGGATATAAGTGAAAAAGATGATACTAAGAGAACTGCTATAGCAACAGCTACGATTACTCTTGGTAAAGAAGCTTTAGAAAAAGTAAAAAATGGACAAATAAAAAAGGGAGATGTATTATCTGTAGCTCAAGTCGCAGGTATAATGGGAGCTAAAAATACATCTTCAAATATACCAATGTGCCATCAGATTAAATTGGTTGGATGTGATTTGGAATTTGAAATAGATGATTCTATATCTGCTATTAGAATATATGCAACTTGTAAATCACTTGGGAAAACTGGTGTAGAAATGGAAGCATTGAGTGCTTGTTCTTTAGCAGCGCTTACAATTTATGATATGTGTAAAGCAGTTGATAAAAAGATGGTTATAAGCAACATACATCTTGTGGAGAAAACTGGTGGAAAATCAGGTGATTTTAAGTTTGAATAAATTAAGAATATATGGGTGAAAATTTGGAGGAAATATGGCTAAAGTAGTATCAATAAATATAAGTGACAAAAAGGGTGTAATTAAGGTTCCTGTGCAATGTGCAGAACTAAGAATAGATTATGGAATAGTTGGAGATGCACATGCAGGAAACTGGCATCGTCAAATAAGTTTACTTGGAAAAGAAAGTATAGATAAAATGAAAATGAGAGGTTTTGACCAATTAAAATTTGGAGACTTTGCTGAAAATATAACTACAGAAGGAATAGAAGTATTTTTATTACCTGTTGGCACAAAATTAAAAATAGGCAAATGTGAAGTTGAAGTAACCCAAATAGGGAAAAAGTGTCATAATGGATGTGAGATTAAAAAATTAACAGGGGACTGTGTAATGCCACGTGAAGGAATTTTTGTTAAGGTTTTAGAGGAAGGAATTATAAATGTTGGAGATTCAATAGATATAATTCAATAAAAATTTGATTAAACTTAAAATAAATTTCTGATTATATTTAAAAATTTTCTTAGATGTTCGTATAGCCTTTTTTATAGGCTGTTCGGACATTTTTTTGTCAGTAGATACTTAATAATATTTTAGAATGTGTAGTGTGAAGTATTTTCAATAGATAGATTTAACAATATAACATATTGTTGTATAATGTGAGATATGATTAATAAATTAAATATGGGAGGAGAGATATTCATATGCCTGACTTACTAAAAAATATGTTTAATTATGAGTCACTTCATGAGATTGCATCGGCTATACAATCAGTTTACACCCAATTTAAGATAGATGAATTCTTAAAATCTATACTGGATGAAACATGGAACGATTTAGGGTTAAAGGGCAGATGTCGAAAAATAAGTATAAGTTTGGGAGAGTATTTACCAGTAGAATATACAGAAGCCCTTGACATTCTTGAAAAGGCAGTTGCTGGCTTTTCTTTTGCTTTTTTCTTTCCAGACTTTGTTGAGGTTTATGGACAGAATGAAACTAATTGGGATTTATCTATAAGCGCTTTAGAAAGAAATACTGAATACTGGTCTTCAGAGTTTGCTGTACGTGCATTTATCATTAAGGATGAAGAGCGTATGATGGCACAGATGTTTGCTTGGTCTAGGCATAAAAATGAACATGTCCGAAGACTTGCAAGTGAAGGTTGCCGTCCACAGTTGCCGTGGAGTCAAGCACTAACTAAATTTAAAAAAGACCCTAAACCCATTCTACCTATATTGGAACAATTAAAAACCGACTCATCACTGTATGTACGAAAGAGTGTTGCTAATAATCTAAATGACATATCCAAAACACATCCAGATTTAGTTGCAAACCTTGCAAAAGATTGGTATGGTGTAAATGAATATACTAACTGGATTGTAAAACATGGTTGCAGAACTCTACAAAAAAAGGGTAATCGAGATGTGTTAGCTATTTTTGGATACAACAATATTGCTTCTATTGATATTCAAGGCTTTGCTTTAGATACAACGACAGTTTCAATCGGAGGAGATATAACTTTTTCATTTTCAATTTTAACAAAGGAAACTACAAAAGTAAGACTCGAATATGGGATTGATTATGTAAAATCCAATGGAAAAAGAAAGAGGAAGATATTTAAAATATCAGAAGTCTCATTAAAAGAAAATCAGAAGAAGCTTTACAATAAAAAACATTCTTTTGCAGATGTAAGTGTAAGGAAGCATTACTCAGGTACCCATTCAATTGTGCTTATCATTAATGGCATAGAACGAGATAAGCTAGATTTTGAATTGAATGTATAATTTTACTTGAGTAACAAATAGTATCTATTACATAAAATGAAAATAATTTGTAAAATTATAATC
>NZ_JAGWCS010000179.1:0-6311 GCF_020657705.1 Clostridioides sp. ZZV15-6598
GTATCAATTAAAAACATATATCATTTATTAGATTATAACATATAAATTAATATCTAAAAATACATTTAAATACAATAAAAGAGTCACCTACAAAGATGATTCTTATAAATTAAATACTCATGTTTTTCTTTAAACTCGCTGATAGCATCACTCCATGCTTCTTGCTCTGTTATTCTTTTTTCTCTAGCAATTCTCTATGCCAATCTCAAATTAGTTTAGTACCTTCTAATATTCCCATGTTAGCTCATATCCTATTTTTATTAATTTACACAACAATAAAATTCTTTTTCCTTCTTTTTTGAAAAACAAAAATTACTCTTTTAAAATTAACAAAGATAAAATTTGATTTTCAATATATTTTATGATTTTTCCACAATCTTTATAGTATAAAAAATTTTTGTCATCCGATTTACAAGATTTTTTTATAATTAAATTTAAAGGTTATTTAGTTAGTTTACTAGAATACTAGTTTATTGATAGAACCTGAGTAATAAAATTATAAGTATAAAAATCTCAAGATAAGTCTATTTTAAATGTAAGTTATAAAACCCAATTAAAATAGACTTAAATTTCATTTTATGTTAAAATCTTTACAGTAATAAACAATTTTATTTTAAGGAGATAATTTTATGAATAATTACTTAAAATTTGCTACATATCAACTCATAGGCTTTACATCTTCTATACCTAGACTTATAAAAATAAAAAAAAATCCAGATAAATTTAGCTTAAAAGAAAAATTTGAATTTATGCAAAAACAAGCTAAAAAATCTTTAGATATAGTAAATATAGACCTTAATATACTCGGCAAAGAAACATTACCAAAAGAGCCAATCTTATTTGTTGTAAATCACTCAAGTATGCTTGATAGCTTTATACTTGCTGCAAGTGTAGAGAGACCAATTGGATGTGTAATTGCAGATGAGCCAATTTGGAGAAATATACCTATATTTAAAGAATGGGCGAAGTTGTTAAGATGTGTATATGTAAACAGAAAAAATAATCGAGAAGGAATTAAAAGTATTTCTGAAGCCTCACAAAATATACTTACAGGTCAGAGTATGGCAGTGTTTCCAGAAGGGGATTTAACATGGATTAAAGAACCAAATTCACTAGTATCAGATTTTAGAAGTGGAGCCTTAAAAATAGCATATAAAGCAAAGTGTCCTATTGTTCCATTAGTCATAAAAAATTCAAAAGATACTTATGAAGGATATCAACCTATTGGTAAAATTAATTCTGTTCCTGTTGAAGTTGAATTCTTAGAACCAATTTATGACCATATTGAAAATCCTAGACTAAAATCTTCTGTATTAGGGGAAAATATAAAAAATAATATGATAAATAAAATAGAAAGTTTTAGAAAAACAAACAAAAACTTTTAAAGAATTTTAATATTAAAATTTATTGACTATAAAAAATTTTAATGTTAAAATTTTTTTTAAGAGGTGATTAAGGTGGCAAAAAATACAAAACAAACAACAGTTCACATTGATGAAACATTACTTAAAGAAGTTAAAAGAATAGGAATTAATGAAAATAAAAGCATATCTCAAATAATAAATGAATCAATAATAGATTATGTATTAATTTATAGAGAAAATGAAGCCAAAGAAAAAAATGAACACGATAAAAATTTAAATGAGACAATAAATGCTTTTAAAAAAGAAGAAGAAAAAAGAATTGAGGCAAAAAGTGCTGCTAGAGCTATAGCAGAAGCAAAAAAACGAGTTCTCTACTAATAAAAATAAAAAATCGGTACAAACTATGCACCGATTTTTTTATATCTAAAACAGATTTAAAAACACTTAAATTTTCTTTAAATTATATCAAATCTCCAACAACTTTTACTTTTATAAGGAGTGCATTACCTGGAAGATATGCAAGTGGAACATCTTCTATATTTAATACTTCTATAGTATCCTTTTTAGCACCTGCTTTTAAAGCTTTATTTATGGCTTCTTGTTTTGCATCTTCTATAGCATCTTCTCTAGACATTTTATCTAAGCTGTACACCTTTTCTACATCTCCACTTATTTGCCCTAAAGCCGCACCAATAGCATTTGCCGCAGTATAATGAGGAGGTCTTATAACATCACTTATACCTTTTAGTTTTTCTGGAACAATGATACTTCCTCCACCAGTTAAAACTAATTCAACATCATTTTGGCTAGTCTTCATTTGGTCTACAGCATCTTCTAGTTTTAAAATTACTTTTTTATATACCTCATCACAATAATCTTTATCTAAATTTTCAACATTACTTTTTCTATCCTCAAATGCCATACCTAACTTTGTAACAACATCTGATAAAGTTAAAGTGTCACCACCAAATATTATTGCATCTTCAGTTATTCTATACCCTACACTCTCAGGACCTATTTTTATATTGTCTTTTTCGCCTTTTACACAAGTTCCACCAGCAAGTCCAATAGTTAAAACATCTGGCATTCTAAAGTTTGTATGTACTCCTCCAATTGTAACAGGAATTGAAGATTCTCTAGGAAATCCATTGTATAATACACCTAAATCACTTGTAGTTCCTCCAACATCTAATACTATTGCATTTTTTACTTTTGATAGGAAAGATGCTCCCCTTATAGAATTTGTTATTCCACATCCAATTGTGAAAATAGGATACTTCATTGTGTACTCTAAGTTCATTAATGTTCCATCATTTTGGCTAAAATATATTTCTGCATCTATTCCTAAATCTTTAAGTGCTTTCTCAAACCCTAAAGATACAGCCTTACCTACTCTAGACAACGCAGAGTTTAAAATTGCTCCGTTTTCTCTTTCCAGTATACCTATATTACCTATTTCATTTGATAAGGATATTGGAATATCACCTAAAATCTCTCTAACCCATTTTGCAACTTCTTCTTCTTGTTGCTTATTTACAGGAGCAAATACTCCACTTATTGCTACACTTTCTACCTTACCTTTTATCTTATTGCAAAAATCTACTACTTCATCTTTACAAAGTTCATTTATCTTTCTTCCATCAAACTCATAACCACCAGATATCAATATTGAATCTAATTCTATTTTTTCTCTTAAATCTTCTGGCCAATCTATAAATGGTAAAATAGCAGTAGTTGCTGGTTTTCCTATTCTTATCATTGCTACATTGTTAAGTCTTTTTCTTTCTACTATTGCATTTGTACAGTGAGTTGTACCAAGCATAGCATATTTTATTAATGAATGGTCAATTTTACTTTCATCTATAACTTTTTTTAAGGCATTATAAACACCAGTTTCAACATCTTTTGTAGTTGCTACTTTAACTGAATGGATTACTTTTAATTCCTTATCCAGTATACAAGCATCTGTATTTGTTCCTCCAACGTCAATTCCTACACGATACATCAAAATTTCCCCCTAAATTTTTATTTTCCTTGTAATTCTTCTACTGTTTTATACTCTACATCATATCCAAAGTATCCAGGTCCAACTGTCTCAATTCCTTTTTTAGTTCTCCATTTTTCATTACAAGGAAAAGCTACTACCATCACACGAGAACCATATTTTATTCTTTCTGTAGTTATTGGGAATCCAGTTTCTAAATCTAATATCGCTATTAAATCTGGTGTAATACAAAGTGGCGTACTACCTTTTTTTGCAATTAGATTTTCATTTTGGAATAGTACAGAGTATTCTCCATCATATCCATTAATTCCAGCAAAGAATGCATGACCTCTAGTAAACCCACCTTTTAACTCTCTTTTGATATCAACTACTTTTCCTTCAAATAATTTGTATCCTTTTAATTCTTTCAATATATTTTCAATAGCACCTTTTGAGTCTGACTTATTCTCAAGTAAAAATCCTCCTATAGTTTCAGCTATAGTCAAGGTATTTCCTATAGCAGCTTTTTTAACTTGAGCTCCACTTAAATTATAGTCACTAATAGAAGAACTTCCTCCCATCTCTACTGTTAAAGTCCTAGCCAATCTTTCTGACCAAATTCCATCAACAGGATAAAGGATAGCTGAATTACCCTTTTCATCAGCCATTACAGCAGGTGATGCTTCATATCCTTCAAGATAAAAAGTTACCATTTGAGCTTCAGGAAACGCTCTACCCATAGAATCTGCATCCAAAATAGGAAGCCCTTTTTTTGCAGCAACTGCTATTGGCATAAGTGAATTTATTCCACCTATTTCTATAGGAATTATAACATCAACTTTTCTATTTAATAATTTCTCCATTATCTCTAAAGGAGTAGTTAATTCCACTTCAGAAAGTAATTTTTCTATTGTAATTACAGGAGAACCCATACCAGATACTGGTACTACTAAAGCATCATCCTCTAATTCATCTAAACTAATCACTTTTACAGGTCCATACTTTTTAATTGCTTGTTTTGCAACTAATTTACCTATATACGGGTCTCCTCCTCCTCCAGTTCCAAGCACTGCTGCGCCAACTGCTATTTTATCCACGCTTTCTTCTGTTAAAAATCTCATGTTACTTTCTCCTCATATCCCAAATTTATTTTATACTTTACAAGCACATTTCATTAAACTGCTTTTTTTACTTCTTGTTTGTTTTTTGATGAACAAATCACTTTTCCAATAATTGATTGTATTATAAATCCTGCTATAAATCCATCTAAAGGTGCTATAGTAGTAAGAGTTATAAATCCATATGTAGAAAGATATGTTATTAATATACCAATTATCCAAGATATTATTGAATGTTTAACTATTGGTTTATATGCTATCCCCTTATCAAACCCTTTAAGTTCTTGTTTTACTATATAGTATTCTGCTGTATACACACCACCAACAGGTGCAATAACAATTCCAAGTAAATTTAAAAATCCTATAAATCCTTCATATATTCCAAATACAGCTAATAAAGTTGCTACAACACCAAGAACTATAGTTAACACTTTTTCAGGAGCTTTTTTTAGTACAAGAGCTATACTTAGAGATGCAGAATAGACATTACTTGTATTAGTAGTCCATTGAGCTAATGTAAGTACAATTATACCTGGTATAGCAATTCCTAATGTAATAAAAATTCTCATAATATCTGAAGTACCCATACATTTTACTAATATTATTGATACTACTATCATAAAAGCATTTCCAAATTGTATCCCTAGAAAACTTGAAAGTGCACAATCTCTTCTACTTTTAGCCCAGCGACTTATATCAGGAGATACTATTGCTCCAACTATTATTATACTCATTGATAGAGAAACTCCACCTGCAAATGTCATAGTCGATTTCATATTATCATCAACTGGAATTCCATTTGCTTTAAAAGCTAAGAATATAGTTAACATCATAAGAATTAATAAAAATGGTACTGAATAAACGCTTAATTTTTCCATTGCTTTATATCCATAAATAGCTGTACTCATCATCAAAAGACCACCTATGAGGCTCAAAACTTGCATGCTCACATCTAGATTAAATATATCTTTTATTATTATTTGAGCATTTTGAGCAAAAAAGCCTACCTGAACTCCAAACCATCCTAATAGAGAAACCCCTATAACTAGAGAAAATATTTTTGCTCCAGCTTCTCCAAATACATATTTTGTTATCATAGATGTAGATAAGCTTGTAGATGAACCAACTAAAGAGCATATAGTATACAAAATAGCAGAAAAAAATGAACCTACAATTACTGATAATATTGCTTGTTTCATTGGCATACTTTGAGCTAACTCAGCTCCTAAAATAACAGATGATAAATCTACACCTATCGCTACTAGCACCGAAAACATAGCTACCCAACCACGTTTTTGATTCTCTGGAACCTGTTCCAGGGCATAATTAATTTTTTCTTCTTCCATTTTCATCCCTCCATTAAAATTGTAAAACCATTTAGTTAGTTAGTTTGTTTTACAATTTTCTAATTTATAAATTTATTAGCAACTATATATTTATATTTTTCATTTAATATATAGTTTTAAATTTTCTGAAATAATTTTATAATAAAAAACGTCTCTTGGAAAAAATCCAAGAGACGAATATAAATCCGTGTTACCACTCTTATTAGTAAAAATTTATTTTACTCACTCATTTTCTTAAGGCGAATTAAACCACTACTACAATCGAATTATAATAGTATTCTCCAAAGTTCTTTTCACACAAATTTCAATATTAGTTCTCAGCCAAATCTAACTCTCTGTAAAATTCCTTTATGCTACTTTCTTCTTCTGCGAATCTACGTTATTTATTTATTTATGATTTATATCATAATATATATGCAATATTTTGTCAACTTAAAAAGTAAATTACTTGTATTTTTTAGTTTTATATGTAATTTTTTATATTATTGCTGTATTTATG
>NZ_JAGWCS010000180.1:0-6290 GCF_020657705.1 Clostridioides sp. ZZV15-6598
GTTATTGACATTTCTGAAACTTATTTGAAAAACAATTTTACTATGTAATTTTATATAATTCTATGTAATTTAGTTTTATTATGTAATTTTATATAATTTAGGAAAACGTATTATATTCGAGAAAACGTATTTTCTATTTCAAATTCAAATAAGTACAATATTTATTTTTTAGGGAGGCAATCATGGAAATTAATAAAAAACACTTTATTCAAGTCTTTTTAACTTGCTTAATCTTAGTAGTAATATGTGAATTTATAGGTCAAAGAACCTTAGCTATTGGTTCAGCTTCTATAATACTATTTCCAATGCTTTATGCAGTTATAATCGGACTTATAATAACACCTGACTTATTAGGAAAAAAAATTAAAGCACTTAAAAAAGTTATTGGAGAAAAAGAAATCAATATTGCTGGTGAAGTTGTTGGAATTGCACTAGTAATGCTTGGTATAAAATATGGGACTACTGTCGGTCCAAACATTGATAAGATAATTCAAGCTGGACCTGCATTTCTTGCTCAAGAATTTGGTCACATACTTGCACCAATAGTTGCATTACCTCTTGCTTTAATATTTGGTATGAAAAGAGAAGCTATTGGAGCTACTGCAAGTATAAGCCGTGAACCTTCTTTAGGAGTTATATCTGAAAAATATGGGATAAATTCTCCAGAAGGTAGTGGCGTACTTGGTACATATTTAATGGGTACAGTTCTTGGTACTATATATTTTAGTGTGTTAGGCTCAGTGTCAATTTATAGTGGCCTTCACCCATATGCTTTAGGAATGGCCTGTGGTGTTGGTAGTGGAAGTATGATGACCGCAGCTGCTGGCTCACTTTCTACCATGGTACCTCCAGAAATGGCAGATACAATACTTGCCTATGCAGCAACAAGTAATATGATGTCTAGTATAACAGGAATTATATTCTTGGTTTTCGTATCTTTACCATTTACTAATTTTATGTACAAAATTTTAGAACCTAAATTCTCAAGAAGTAAAAATACTGAAGAAACAAAACCTACGAAAGGAGAGTGCTAATAAATGTTTGCTAATTTAGATTTAAAGAAAAGTTCATATCAATTATTGGTTATGTCTATTATTGGAGTTATAATTCTTATAGGACAAAGAATTAGTGTTGGTACATCTATAGTAACAGCTTTTCCTGGAATGGTAATGTTAATATTAGCTGCTATGGCTGCTATGATTATAAAGGATTTATTTCCTAAATCAATATTTCCTGCTTTTGGATTTGCAACTATAATAGGTCTCTTACTTAGTATGCCATATAGCCCAACATCTGAAGTATTTTTAACTAACACTAATAATATTAATTTTATGGCTATAACAACTCCTCTACTAGCTTTTGCAGGAATTTCTGTTGGAAACAAAATAGAAGCTTTAAAGGAAATGTCATGGAAAATAGTTATAATATCACTTGTTGTTTTTACAACTATATTCTTTGCATGTGCAAGTATAGCTCATATAGTTTTAAGTATTCAAGGTAAAATATAGGAGGAACTTATTATGAATA
Source organism: Clostridioides sp. ZZV15-6598 (assembly GCF_020657705.1). Taxonomy (NCBI): domain Bacteria; kingdom Bacillati; phylum Bacillota; class Clostridia; order Peptostreptococcales; family Peptostreptococcaceae; genus Clostridioides; species Clostridioides sp. ZZV15-6598. The sequence goes on from NZ_JAGWCS010000180.1 coordinate 1,528, forward strand.
AAGAACAATTAAAATCTCTAGTAATAAAGACTATCGATGAAAATAAAGAAAAAATATTAGAAATAGGTCATGGAATCTACAAGAACCCAGAATATGGATATAAAGAGTATAAAACTACAGAAGCTGTCTCAAATTTTTTTGAACAAGAACTAAACTTATCTGTAGAAAAAAATATAGCTGTTACAGGATGTAAGGCAGATGCAAATTCTAGTAAAGAAGGTCCTCATATATCTATACTTGGAGAATTAGATGGTATATCTTGCAAAGAACACAAAGATTCTAATGAAATAGGTGCATCTCATACTTGTGGACATAACATACAAATAGCTGGAATGTTAGGTGCTGCTGTTGGTTTAGTAAAAAGCGGAGTTTTAGAACATTTAGATGGTAAAATATCTTTTATGGCTACTCCTGCTGAAGAATTTATTGAATTAGAATACAGAGAACAATTGAAAAAAGAAGGAAAAATAACTTACTTTGGTGGAAAGCAAGAACTAATAAAAAGAGGTTATTTTGATGATATAGATATATCTATGATGTTTCACTCTTCAGATTTAGGAGAAGATAAGGCACTAGTTGGGCCTGAAAGTAATGGCTTTGTTGGCAAAAAAGTTAAATTTATAGGAAAAGAATCTCATGCTGGTTCTGCTCCACATGATGGAATAAATGCTTTAAATGCAGCAATGCTTGCTATAAATAATGTAAATGCACTTAGAGAGACTTTTAAAGAATCTGAAAGAGTTAGATTTCATCCTATCATCACAAAAGGTGGAGATATAGTAAATGTTGTTCCTGCTGATGTTCATATGGAATCATATGTAAGAGCTAGAACTATAAATGGCATGATAGATGCTAATAAAAGAATAAATAAAGCATTGATGGCTGGTGGAATGGCTGTTGGAGCTGATGTTGAGATAACTGAAATCCCTGGTTATCTACCAATATTAAGATACAAAAACCTTGATAATTTATTTAAAAATAACCTTGAAGATTTAGGATTAGAAGGAAAGGTTATTGATGGTGGAGATTTCACTGGCTCATTTGATTTTGGAGATGTATCTCATATAATGCCTACCCTTCACCCTATGATTGGTGGTGTAAAAGGTGCTCTTCATACGAGAGATTTTGAAATAGTTGATGAAGACTTAGCTTACATAGTTCCTGCTAAGGCTATGGCACTTACAGTTGTAGACCTTCTTTTTGATAATGCTAAGGAGACTAAAGATATACTGGATGCCTTTACTCCAGTTATGACTAAAGAAGAATACTTAACATTCTTAGAAAAACACGACAAAACTTTATAGGTCTGTTAAAGATTGATTTATATAATAATATAAAGGATGGTATATGTCATAGAGACTATACCATCTTTTCTTGTATTTCATCTTCTTTATAGTAGATAATTATTGTTTTACTTTTTTATAAATAGCTAATCATCACAAAATTTATAAAGTTGTGTTGAAGTATAACTGTAAGTGTGGTATGTTTTTTTAATAAAATAGAAACTAATATAAAATACATTTATATTCTGTTATACAAGGTGGTGAGAAAATGTTTAATGCAGGAAACCGAATTGTGAATAACTGGTTATATCCTATTCAAAATGGCTTTGTCTTAATTGATACTGGATATGAAAATGGGTTTGAACATTTTAAAAAACAATTATCTAAATTCAATATGAATATAAAAAATATCCGATACATATTTCTAACCCATGCACATGATGACCATGCTGGTTTTTTAAATCAGATTTTATTAGAATCCCCTGACACTAAGGTAATAATGAGTGATAAAGCTTTAGAAGTACTATATAGAGGTCAAAACTCTTTTATTGGAGGTTGCACCAGCCATATAGCCATTTTTTCTTGTCAAATTATGAAACTGTTAGGAAAAGGAGAACACTTATTTTCCCCACTAAAACAGGAATTTGAAAAAAGATGTTTTCTTATATCTGATGATAATCGTAAAGAAATTGAAACAGAGCTATGTGGAAAAATCATAGATACACCAGGACATACTTCTGATTCAATCTCACTTCTACTCGATAATGGAGTTTTATTTTGTGGTGATGCTGCAATGAATGGCTTGCCAAGTATTCACAATGTTACAATCTGGGCAGAAGATAAATCAGACTTTGTTAAGTCTTGGGAAAGAATCATCAGTACAAAGGCCAAAATGATTTATCCAGGGCACGGAAAGCCATTTAAAAGTAGCAAGTTAGAGAAAAATCTATGCTATGCCCATAAAATAAATTTATACCAGTTAAACAGCACAAAATGAGATTTTAATAAAATGAATAGTAAATCATTTACACCACTCTCATTTTTTAAACTCGAAAAGAGAGGACAATACAATCAACAAATAATACACTTAGATTAAGGAGCTGATACGATGGAATGGATTGAACATTTAAATAAAGCAATTGATTATATTGAAATACACCTATTAGATGACATTGATTACAATCAACTTGGAAAAATTACTGGATGTCCAGCTTATAATTTTCAAAAAATATTTTCATATATTTCAGGTTTTTCTATTTCTGAATATGTTCAACGTAGACGTTTAAGTTTGGCAGCCATAGACTTGCAAAATAGCGAATCAAAAGTAATCGATATTGCATTGAAATATGGTTATACTTCGCCAACAGCTTTTAATCGTGCTTTTCAGAGCTTACATGGAATTGCACCATCACAAGTAAAAGAATGTGGCATTCCACTAAAATCCGTTCTACCAATTAGCTTCAAAATGACAATTAAAGGAGTAGAAGAGATGAATTATAGAATCGAGAAAAAAGAAGAAATTCGTATTATTGGTATTGCACAGCCTCTAAGTAAAGATATAGAAGAAAACTTTAAAATTGTACCACAGATGTGGCATAAGGCAGGAATGGATGGCACTTTATATAAATTAGCAGATATGATGAACAGTCATCCTATGGGTATACTTGGTGTAAGTGTTTATAAAACTAAAGAATCATTGTCCTATTTTATAGGTGTAGCCAGTACTTCACAAATTGATGACACTTTCGAAGAATATATTATTCCAGCTTCAACATGGGCAGTTTTCTCCAATGAAGGTACACAAGAAAGCATACAAGATTTAGAACGTCGAATTTGGACAGAGTGGTTCCCTAGCTCTGGTTATGAATATGTAGAAAATGTTTCAGATATAGAAGCTTATTTAAACTCAGACCCACAAAATGCAAAATACGAAGTTTGGGTTCCAGTTAGAAAAAAAGCATAAAATCATTAATCATAAAAAAATAGCAGTTTCAAAATTCCAACTGAAACTGCCATTTTTCTTTTTAAAAATTATATATTACATATAGATAGAAATCCCGATAAAATATTAAATCAGTTTATTCGATAACACCCTTTTCCAGCTTCCTTTGCTGAATAAAGAGCTTCATCTGCCTTACTATATAAATCTTCAAAATTAGTAATATTTTTATCACAAATTGAACATCCTAAACTAATATGAAATACATAATCATTCTGTGATAAATCTTCCATATTATTTAATACATCAAATAATTTTTCAAAGTGTATTCTACACTTCTCCTCATTGTTTAAATCCTTAGCATAGATGGCAAATTCATCACCACCTAATCTTAAAACTACACTATCATAAAAAATATTCTTTATATTGTCAGCTAAAGCTTGTAAATAACGGTCACCTACAATATGACCATAAGAATCATTGATATATTTAAAATCATCTATATCGATAAGAATAAAGGCTCCGTACTTTTTTTCATCCATAAACTGTTCAATCATTTCAACTCCAGCACCTCGATTATATATACCTGTCAATAAATCAATTTCTGATTTAGTTCTATATTTAATGTAGTTTTCTACACTCTCGATACGGTCATTTAGAATAAAGAAGTTGACACCTACAGATAAAAAATAAAAAGTAACTAAATCAACTAAATCCGCCATAAACATATTTATATCCTTTGCTATAAAGCAACAAATACCATAGATTATAGAAGTTCCTGTTATATAGAGAATAATTCTCCATGGTTTATCCAATATGAATAAAGGAAGTACACATATAAAGACCATAATTGTGATTGATGGTTCTGTTTTATCTAGAAAAGTTCCCATCAAAATACCCATTATCATAACTGGAGTTAATACCAAATAAAAGATAAGTGTTATATGCTGAGAGTGTTTTTTTAAGTAAAATTTAGAAATAATATAAAGAATAAAAAAGTATCCAAGTATAATAAAAAACTCTATATTAAAAGTAACAACTTCTGATAAAATCAGTCCAAATACAAACACCATAGCTGAAATAGTGAGTCCTAATAATGATATACCACAGAAACTTCGATAATTTCTCAATCTAATTTCAGATTTGTATAAATCCATCTTCTTTGCTTTAAAATTCTTTAATATTGTTTCTAACATCATACCCCCCTTGTACATTACACACTCTCATTCATGAATTATTTAATACTTCTACAGTTCAACTACTGTTGATACACTTATAAATGAACTCTCACATTATTTATTAATTTAAAAAGTGATTTAACTATCATATAGTACTATTATTCATATTTCTACATTTCGCTATTAACATCAATCCAATAATTTCCAATTATATAAATTGATTATATTTCCAATATATCTTTTATAAAAATATAATAATACTAGTATATAATTTACAAAAACATATAAATAGCTTAATATTTTTAATTTTATTTTAATATATCTTTACTTATTGTTAGGATATATTATAGCATTACCATATAT
>NZ_JAGWCS010000181.1:0-6226 GCF_020657705.1 Clostridioides sp. ZZV15-6598
GAGGATTATATTATGAACATTATTAAAAGAGTACCCTTAATATTAATAGTATTAATTTCAATATTAATAACAGGATGTTCTCCAAGAGAAAGTGCTAGTGAAGTAGCAAAAAAATATACTGATAGAGTAAATTCTGGAGATTATGAAACAGCATATGATTTACTAAGCAAAGACACCAAGAAAAAAGTTAGTCTTGAAAGGTTTAAAGAGTATCAAGATGTATTAATCGAGACTAGAAAAGTAATTGGCTATAAATTAGGAAAAGAAGAAAATATAGAAAAGTATAAATATGATAAAAAAGAATATAAGAATCTTATTAAACTAGAAGAAATTTATGATATAAAAGATATGCTTTCTAGAAAAAAGAAATCTTTAAAAATTGATAGATACTTTGTAGTTGAAAACAATCGATATAAGTTATTGTGGCATAAGAATTTTAAAAGTAACCTTAGTTCTAGATACCTTGATTTTGTATATCTAAAACTTGAAGAATTTTCAGAAGCATCTTTTAAGGAAATTGCTATATTGCTAAAAAAAGCAACTGCTGCTGATCCTAGCAATTCAGATCTTTACTATATAGAGGCATCTAACTATATGTATTTAGATGACTACGATAATGCTCTACTTCCAATTAATAACTGTTTAAAATATTTAGATAAAAAAAGTTCTAACTACAAAAAGAAAGCAAGTGATGCATACAATTTAAAAGGAGTTATATTAATGTGTAATAAAAAATATGATGATGCAAAAATTTTTTTAAATAAGTCATTAGACATTAATCAAAATAATGATGATGCAAAATATAACTTAAATACAATAAAAAATGATTTAGAGTAACTATATAAAAGTTAATATATAAGCAATAAGTTCTTTATATTTGTACGAAAAACAGTAATTAATTAAATTCAAAATACATAACAAAGTAATACTAAAAATATATAATTATGCTAGATAATAAAATCTAAAACAATATCTATTTATAAATATTTATAATTTTAAAATTTGTATATAACAGTAGTTAAATATTACATAATAAATCCAAATAAATATATAGATATCACACCTGTAACAATAGAAATTCCAATAGATTTAAATTTATATGCAACAAGAAGTACAATTAGAAAAGATATAATTTTAGGATTTACTACAGATAAATATAGATTATCTCCATTAAAAAATACATCTTTTGCTGTTAAAGAAGTAAGTATTGCTACAGGTATAAATTTCATTATTTTTTTCAAAAACTCAGGCATATCCTTTTTCGAAAAGATTAACATTGGAAGAACTCTTGGAAGATATGTAACAATGTACATTCCTATTATAATAAAAAATATATAATTACTATTATTCATAAGATTCCTCCTTTTTATAATACAATTCTTCTGCAAAGAATCCAATTAAAGATGCTAAAATTGATGCAACTATAATTACTAAATTACTCTTAAACAATACATATAAAATAATTGAAATAATAATTGATGATATAAATACTAAAACATAAATCTTGTTTTTTATTTGAGAAACTATTAATGCTATAAACATAGAAGTCAGTATAAAACCAGAAATAGAACTATCTATAGATATTGTTTCTCCTAAAAATGCCCCAATAAAATTAGCTAAGACTGATGAAACTAGGCAAAAAAAATTGAGATAGATTGCATTTCTGTCAGTCCAATTTCCAGTAGTAAATTTTTCATAATTAACTGCAAAAGTTTCGTCAGTTATGGTATGGCAGAATGGCAATATAAACTTTGGACTTTTATTTTTTATATACATATTTAAATTGGAACTCATTAAGAAATGTCTCAAATTAACAATAAATGTGGTTAATACAATTGATGTTATACTTGCACTAGCTGAAATCATTGAAGCTGCAATAAATTGAGAGCTTCCTCCAAATACCAAAGTTACCATTAGTGCTATTTGAAAAGGTGAAAGACCAGATTTCTGAAGTAGTATTCCTCCTACTATACCTATAGGTATATAGCCCAAAAATATTGGTATTGAAGCAATCAAACTTTCTCTTAGTTGTTGAGTTCTTTCCATGATAAATCACTCCTTTTAACTTTTAATACCATGAGTATTATTAAAGTATAAAATAGATTAATCATATAATTGCAATTATACTTAAAAATAAATTTGAATTAACTATATAAGCTTTACTATAATACATAAAAATAAATTAATTTTGAAATACTATTAATTTATAATTACTTTTTGTTATGAGGCAATGATATATGTCAATTCTTATAAATCAATTATCTATTATGTTTTCATTGTAACAGCAAAAAAAATTACACACAATTAAAATATTGTGTGCAATACAATTATCTTTTTTCTTTCAGTAATCGTTTTAATACACTTAAACCAGATTTAAGTTCTTCTATATTTTCTGTAGCACATACAGCTATTCTTATTGCAGAAATAGGTTTTTCTTTTCCAACTGCAAAGCGCTCAGATGCATAAACCTGTACTCCTTCTTTGAGTGCTTGTAGCTCAAGTTTTTCCGCCATTATATCATCAGGTAGTATTAACCATCTAAATATACACTCATCATTTCCTAAAATATTATACTCAGATAAATATTTATTGACAATCTCATTTCTTCTTCTGGCAGACTTACGACGTGCATCAATTAATTTATATGCTTCCCCTGATGCAATCATACGGTAAGCTATTTCTGTTAAAAAATATGATTGAGACAGATTAATATTATACAAAGCACTTGATAAAGCTTCTCTATACTGTTTAGGTGTAGCAATATATGCAAGGCGTAGGCTAGGTGCAAGAATTTTTGATAAACTTGTAATATAAATTGTCTGATTAGGTATATAATTAGCAACTGGATTCAAATGTATTTCATTAAGTAAACCATGAATAGCATCCTCAATCACAATTAGGTTATATTTAGATGCAATATGTGCAATCATTTTTCGTCCAGTCTCTGACATTATATGTGTAGTTGGGTTTTGATAATCTGGTATTATATATATTCCCTTGATATTTTCATTCTTGCAGGCATATAATAATCCTTCTTCACTAATCTCTCCATTTTCTTGTTTAATTGGAATTAGTTGTATTCCAAGCATTTTAGCTGCTGTCTTTATTCCAGGATAAGTCAATGGGTCTACACCTATTCTATCTCCATGTTGAAATAAACCTGCCAAAATAGCTACAATCGCATTTTGTCCTCCACTTGCAGGAAGTAAACTATTAGATGAGGTTTTAAATCCAGTTTTGGAAATCAATTTAGCTATAGCTTCTTTTTGCCAATCAGCACCATCTCTCTGCCCATATTGAAATATAGTTTTAAAATCCAACTCTTTAGTTATTTGTTTAAATAAAGTACTCATTTCTTCTAATGCAAAATCTGGATTCATTGTACCCATTTCAATGAATGTATTTTTATTACTTGACATCAAAAATAAATTTGACCGTATATCATAAGCCACAAAAGTTCCACTTCCTGTAACACCACTTATTAATCCTTTCTTTTCACAAATTTTAAAAGCTCTAGAGATAGTACTTACATTTACATCTAGAAAATCTGCCAATTCACGTTGTGGTGGTAATTTAGTACCAGGCAACAAAATTCCATTATTAATATCTTGTTCTAATTGTTCTGCAATATCTTTATATAATATTTGTCCTCTTGATGGTCGTTTTGGCTTCCAATTCATAGGATAGTTTTCAAAAGAATTAATTGGCATAAAGTTTCACCTCACATTACTAATTTGACTGTTTTGTTTATCTAAAGCAATAAATTCATTAGGAAAGTGATTATACAAATCTCTAACCTAAATAAATTAATCAATAACTGTATTTCATAATTGCCTTTAAATTTATTTTAATATATACACCATATATTTAAAGTACTTTCTTGTCAATATAAAAGCAATGCAAAGCGTAATTCAATAAATACTAGAATATTTAATTATTTTTGCACAATAAAAAAGAAGGCATAAAGAGCTACCCTCAAGCTCAATATACCTTATAAATATCTACACTTCGTTTTTGACTAATTTCTCTATGTCTTTGATAATATGTTCTTTAGATTTTTTTCCAGCTATTGCATCAAAAATTGCAACAGCTTTTTTCTCTCCAAACTTCTCTGCTACATCATTAAACTCTAGAAATCTAACACTTTCCTTTTGTTTACCAAACATACAACACCTCTCATACATTTTTATATATTTATTATAACTTCTATATGTTTATTTTTCACCAATAAACGTTAGACAAATTAGTTCCTTTATTTTTTTAACTTGATTTTCCCTTCAAAATCCTTAACAAAACTAGTTTATTCTACCCTATAAATAAAAATATACAATTTAATTTGTAGGAAACTCAGTAATAAAATAAAAAAATCAGTACTTCCCTTTCCAAAAATTTTACAGTAAAAATAATAAAATTTATTTATTGTGTAGCAGATTCAATATATAAATAAGATTCGCCAACTATTTTATTTCTCAAAGTAAATAAAAGATAAAATATTTAATAACAGAAAAATTTCAAACTTATATGATCTACTTATTTACTACTTAAAAATGAGCCTTGATACGTTGAAAAGTCCTAGAAATACAAAGATATAATATATCAATACTGAATACATGAAAATTGAATAACACATAGACTATGTTGGTATGCTAATGGCTAAAAAAGCTAAGTATAAATTTACAAGTAAAATCCATGTTTATAGAGTATCAAAACGAATAAACCAGCAGGAACTTGCCAACCTTGTATGAGTATCATGGCAGACGATTATACAGCTTGAAATAAATAGATACAATCCCTGTGTGCCTCTGGCATATAGTATCTCGAAAGTTTTTGATGTTACCATAGAGACTTATTTAATTTTACAGAATGCTAAGTGTAATAGGAAATATTTAAACTGATTAAATTAAAATAATCAATAATTTTAATGTCTAATTATTGACTTTGACACCGTGTCGTAGTTTATACTGAAACTGTAAGGAGGAAGTATAATGAAGACAATCACTATAAGCCAAGTATCTAAAAATATGGGTATATCCACTAGAATGCTACGCTATTATGAACAAATTGGATTAATTAAAAGTTTTCGTCGTGAAGGTTATGCCTATAGAGTTTATGATTATGAAGCAATTTCTAGAATTGAGCAGATTATGATTTTGTGTAAATTACGAATTCCTGTACGTCAAATTCAAATAATTCTAGAAAATAAAAATGCAATTACTGCTATTAACATCTTTCGTCAAAATATAAGTGAATTGGATGAAGAAATTACAGCTCTTTCCACAATCAAGGATATTCTCTTTTGTTTTATCAAAGAGTTAGTTAAAGTTACAGAACTACCATTCAAAAACATTATTTCTGAAAATAACACATTGCTATCAGCTATTGAATCACTTAATATTGTTAGTATTAATTTTAAGGAGGAACAAGGTATGGATAAGTTAAATAAAGCAGATGAAAGATTATCAAAAATCAACGATATACGCATAGTATACCTACCACCAACTACTATTGCTTCCGCTCATTATATTGGTGATGACCCAGAACTTCATGTAAATGCAATGCTTGATGAATTCGTGCGTAAAAACAATTTGAATAAAATTAAACCAGATTTAAGACATTATGGTTTCAATCATCCTAATCCAATAGATGAAACAGGCTATCATGGTTATGAGGCATGGGTGACAATTCCAGATAATATGGAGATTTCGGCACCACTTAAAAAAAAGCAATTTGCAGGAGGGTTATATGGTGCACATATGATTGCTTTTGGCAATTTTGCTGAATGGGATGCACTTCTTGAGTGGGTGAATAACAGTGAAAAATATGAATTTGCAGGCAATTTACAAGACCAAGAACATATGTGTGGTCTTTTAGAAGAACATTTAAATTATTTTAGCCATATAGAAAGTACAGACAATGAGGTAAAAGATATACAATTTGATTTACTAATACCTATTAAGGAAAAATAAAAGAAAATATCAGCATAAGAATACTAGTTTGTCAAAAAAATTATATAACTGTGGACTATCAATTGTGATAGAAAAAGACTTTTTTTGAAAAGCAGATATATATCTTCTGCTTAACTTTCTAACTATTGACAATTAAACAAGAGTAAAAAAAATAGATAAACTATATAGTTTATCTATTTTTTACAACTTTAAGAAATCAATATAAATAATCTTTATTCAATGAAATTAAAATAAATAAAAATTCGGATAAGATATAATAC
>NZ_JAGWCS010000182.1:0-6128 GCF_020657705.1 Clostridioides sp. ZZV15-6598
GGCTTACAATATAATACTATTGGACCTGTTTATCTAGTTTTGTTTTCTTTATAGAATAACAATATTATGAATGCAAGTAAATTTACACAAAAAACTGTTATATACATCTGTCTAAATCCTAAATTTAGAGTAGATTGTAATGTATTTTCTATTTTTATTTTATTGTTTTCTATAGAATTTATATAATCTAGTTTTGACTTATTAAAAGCTTTTGGTATTTCATCTTTTACTTCCTGTGTCTTTTTAAGAACTAATTGAAGCGATTTTTTCTGTTGCTCCATTGTGTCAAAACCTTTTTCCATGTCTTGATTTTTATTTATGGAATCATTTAATTTTGTTTGAAGTTCTTTCTTTTGAGATTCCATGCTTTTAAGTTTTTTACTTAATTGTTTTCTTTCTGACTTAGTTTTTTGTAATTTGGTATTTAACTCAGCTCTTGATTTTTTTAGTTGTTGTATTTGAGCATTTAGAGCTTCTTTTTTCTCATTTAAATTTGGTTTATTCTCACTAGAATTATTATTTTTATCTTCTGTAGAATCATTTTTATTACCATTTGAGTCAGAATTATTAGTGTTATTTTGTTCTTGATTGTTTGATGAATTTTCGTTATTAGAAGGAGTAGTACCTTGTGGTATCGTAGGTATTTTATTATAAGCAAGTGTCATTTCATGTATAGCTTTATCTTGTTTTTTTATACCTTGTTCCATACCTTTTATGCCTTTATCAGTTCCAGCAATACCCTTTTTTATTCCAGCTATTCCTTGATTAATACCAGTTCTAGCTTTTATCATATTGTCAATACCAGTTTGAATTCCTTTGATGCCACTGTTTAGTTTGTGTTCACCTTCTTCAATACCATTTATTCCACTTTGAGTACCATCTATTCCTTTTTGAACATTTGATTCTATTTTTGTAATTACAGAAGGAACTTTTTCATCAAACATTGTTGTTGATATTTCTTTTGTGATGTTGGTAATATTGGTTGTATCTGCTGATTGAACTTTGTCGAGTAAGTATTTTGGTAGTTTGCCATCTGTCATATCCATATTAATACTTGATGAATCGTTCATGTTTGGTATAGAAACATTTTTTAAATTCTTAGCCATTTCTGGGTCTGACTTTAAATCATCTATCATAGTTTCAAGTTCTTCAAGTTGAACTATTTTAGGTGTTGATGGTTTACCAACTATATCCATAATGTTATCCTGTACAGATAAACCAGCATGTGCTATAAATCCAATCATTATTGCAGGAGAAATTGAAGTTCCAATTGAGCGTATCAAAGATAGTGTTGCAAGTGCAGAATTAGATTCTTCTATTTTTGTATTTGAAAGCATCATGTAATTTAAAGGTGTTCCCATGGTAAATCCCATTCCTAATCCCATAAATATTAGACTTACACATACACTAAATACTGTATTGGTTTTTAGTGCAATTAAAATTAGATAAAGAGAGCCTATCATAGATACTGAGAACCCAAGTAGCAATATCTTTTTTGCACCAAATTTATCAATAAGTTTTCCGCTTAGAGGGGCAGCAACACCTGCAAATAATCCTAATATGGCAACAAAATATCCACCAGAACCAGCATTTATTTTTAATGCATTTTCAGCATATTGTGGAACAAATACCATACCCATCATTCCAATACCAACAATTAAAGATAGAATGAGTACTATTAGTATTCTTGGATTTAAAAAATATTCGAAATTCAAGATAGGGTCTTTAGCTTTATTTTCAACAAATATAAATATAGGTATAAGTATTATAAATGTCAATAAATAAGGATAAACAGATGTATCTTGTATAGAATTTTTAAAATTAAAAAAATCTATATTCATAAGACCATATAATAAAGATACTATTATACATATCAACATTAATGTTCCTAATTTATCTATTTTCTCTGTAGATGGAGACTTATTATTTTTTATACATAGTATTCCTCCAATAATTATAACCAAGCATATTGGAAGATTAACAAAAAACAGCCACTTCCAATTTTGAGTCCCAAATACACTTAGTATTGTACTACCTATACTTGAACCTAAAATATTCGCTATACCATAAGTTGCTCCAACTAAACCTAAAGCCATACCTCTTTTGTTTTCTGGGAAAGTGGTTCCAAATTCTGCTGTAGCAATTGGCATAATTCCACCTCCACCAATAGCTTGTATAACACGACCAATTAGTAAAATATAAAAGTTGGAAAATAATGATGATAATCCACAGATTAATGAGCCACTACCAAATAAAAATATACTAACTAAATATACATATTTTCTTCCTATTTTATCTGCTAATTTGCCAGAAATAGGGATTACAGACGCATATGTTAATGTATATATAGTAATCATCCAAATTCCTGTTTTTTCATTTACGCCAAGGCTATTTTGTATAATTGTTCTTGCTGGTGATACTATTCCAGTATCTATAGCTCCCATAAATATACCTAAAAGATAAAGAGTGAGTACTAAAAATAACTTTGGATTATTATCTTTGCTTTGAATACTAGTATTAGAATTCAAGGTAAACACCACCTTAATGTATTAATTTTTCAATATATGGCTTTAAATCTTCAAATTCTATATGAAGATATGTTGAGTATGAAAAAAACATCTTGATTATGATATTACATACTAATTTATCATTATTAAAGAAATTTTCTTGTTCTAAGGCTTCATATACTTTATTTGAAAGTTGCTCATGAAAATCATTTTTATGTTTTTTCATTTCGATAAATCTTTCCATTCCAAAAGTATCTAAAAAATCATCATATTGAATATTATGAACCTTGTTTATAAAATTTCTTATTTCTGTAAAGATAATATTTAGCTTTTCAATGTAATTATCACTATTTTTATTAGAGTGTTCAATTCGCCTTATCAATAAATCCCATTCTGATTTTGTAATATATTCTATTATTTCTTGTTTTGATTTGAAGTAATTATACACTGTACCTGCACTTATACCACACCTTTGGGCTATTTTCCTTATGCTAATATTTGAGTAATCTTCTTCCAAAATCATATCTCGAGACACTCTTAGTATATCTTCCTTTACGTTTTCTAAAATCTTGGGCATATGACCACCTCTTTTATTAAAATTATTATGAACACTGTTTATTATAAACCTTTAAAATTTATTAATCAATATGCAAGCTATAATGTATAATATTAATATATAGATATGGCGTAAAATAGATGTCTTATTATATAAGTATTTAATCTAATTAGAGTTATATTTTTTATATTTAAGCAGGAATATGTACTAAAATTATGTAATATTAGATTTTTCTTTTTAATAAGTTAATAATATTATTATATGATAAGGAGAATAAAATAATGGAAAAGAAGTATGTAATGGCACTAGACCAAGGGACAACTAGTTCAAGAGCTATATTATTTAATAAAAAAGGTGAAATAGTAAAAATTGCGCAAAAGGAATTTAAACAGATTTATCCAAAAGCTGGCTGGGTAGAACATGACCCTATGGAAATATGGGGTTCACAAAGTGGAGTAATGAGAGAGGTCATAGAAACAGCAGGTATAAGACCAGAAGAAATTGCTTCAATAGGTATAACTAATCAAAGAGAGACTACCATTGTTTGGAGTAGGTATACTGGGAAACCGATTTATAACGCGATAGTATGGCAATGTAGAAGAACATCAGAAATCTGTGATGTACTTAAACGTAAAGGGTTAGAAGAATCAATAAAGGAAAAAACGGGTCTTTTGATAGATGCATACTTTTCAGCAACAAAGATAAAGTGGATACTAGATAATGTAGAAGGTGCTAGAGAAAAAGCAGAACAAGGTGAATTATTATTTGGTACTATAGATACATGGTTAATATGGAACTTAACACGTGGGAAAGTACATATAACAGATTATTCAAATGCATCTAGAACGATGATGTACAATATAAATAACTTAGAGTGGGATAAAGACATACTACGAGAACTAGATATACCAATAAGTATGTTACCAGTAGTAAAACCTTCTAGCTATGTTTATGGGCATACAGATGAGCGTATGTTATCAGGAGCTAAAATACCTATTGCTGGATGTGCAGGAGACCAACAAGCAGCCTTATTTGGTCAAAATTGTATTGAAGAAGGTACTGCAAAAAATACTTATGGAACAGGTTGCTTCCTGCTTATGAATACAGGTAGCAATATAGTTAAATCTAAACATGGTTTGCTTACAACAATTGCTTGGGGTGTTGATGGAAAAGTAACTTATGCATTAGAAGGAAGTATATTTATTGGAGGAGCATCTATCCAATGGCTTAGAGATGAACTTAAAATGATTGAATCTGCAAGCGATAGCGAAATTTATGCAAATAGAGTAGAAGATACTAATGGTGTGTATGTAGTACCTGCATTTACAGGTCTTGGTGCTCCATATTGGGATATGTATGCTAGAGGGTCAATATTGGGTCTTACAAGAGGTGCAAAAAAAGAGCATATAATTAGAGCAACATTGGAATCAATTGCGTACCAAACAAAAGATGTATTAGAAGCAATGCAACATGATTCAAAATTAAAATTAAAGTCATTAAAGGTTGACGGAGGAGCAAGTAATAATAATTTCTTGATGCAATTTCAATCAGATATATTAAATGTAGATATAGATAGACCTAAAATAGTAGAAACTACAGCTTTGGGAGCTGCTTATTTAGCAGGATTGTGTGTAGGATTCTATATTGGAAGAAATGAAATTACATCAAAATGGTCAGTTGAAAAAGAGTTTAATCCAAATATGAGTGAAGAGAAGAGAAGTCGATTATATAAAGGTTGGAAGAAAGCTGTATCAAGAGCTTTAAGTTGGGAAAAAGAAGATGAGTAAGACATTTAAAGGTTAGATGTATTTAAATTTAAAAGTAGGGCTTTGTTGTAAAGCTCTACTTTTTTATTTTTACTTTTTTATTCTCAATTTTGTATTTCTGTATGATTGTAACCAAGTAGTATAATCTATTTTTCGTTTTCGTATAAAAACATTGGTATAGAATTATAAATATGCTGGTCCCCAACAACCAAAAGAATATCTCCCTCTAAAAATTCAATATATGGGCCAGGAGAGATTATAAGCTCCTCACCTCTTTTGATTGCAACGATTGTAGCTCCTGTATTTTGCCAAAACTTAGTTTGTGCAGCTGTTTGGCCAATGTACTTACAATTAGAGTTTATTGTGAACTGAACGGGCACTAAGGGGTTTATTATTTCGAGTCTATTAGAATAATCTATAATTTTATTTATAGTATCTAAGATTTCATTTTCTAGATTTGATTTAGTATCTATTAAATTGTAAAGTGTTGATTTATATGATGATATATTTGTAATGTCTCTATATTTTTTTATAAAAGAAGAAGCTTTGTCTGGTGATAATACAATAACACCTTTACCTTTTATGCTTTTAACAACGCCAATATCTTCTAAAATTTTAACAGCTCTCCTTATAGTTTCTGGTGATACATTGTATTTACCAGCCAAAACAGAGCGTCCAAACAATACTGAATCTTCCTGTATTTCACCTGTATATATTTTATTTGCAATATCCAAAGCTATCTTTTGGTATATTGGCATAGTATAGTTTTTTTCCATTGTTTTTCCTCCAATATAAAATTTATGTTAAAAAATATATAATCTTAATAATACTATTGTATAATTTATAAATTTATATGTCTACATTATGTACAAATATTGTCGTCTTTTTAAAATAATATTTTAACATGCATTTAGTATACATATTTTAATTATGCCATTCAAAGTATGTAATGAAGTATTTAAGGGAATGTAAAGACATTCTATGGATAAAAATAGATAATTATATAGATGAAATGAACAAATGAATGAAAAAAAACACTTCCGTCTTGCATATAAAATTATTAAAATTGAAAAATGCTTTAAAAATGAAAGTTAAAAGCTATAATTCATCTATAAATAATTAATTATTAACTAAAAAATGGGAAAAATGTTTTTGAAAAATAAGTACAAATGAATGTCGATTTAAATTAATTGCAAAAAAATTCCTTAAATGGTAAAATTATATTAATTAAATGTATTAAAATAGTTGAAAAAATAAATTGCATACAAGTAATAAAATATTTCATGCAATATATATAAT
>NZ_JAGWCS010000183.1:0-5998 GCF_020657705.1 Clostridioides sp. ZZV15-6598
GTATGTACCTTTGTCAATTGTAGATTAATGTTGATTTGCTTTTTAATATAAAAATATACTTTAATAAGTCGAAACATTAATTTTTAAAGTATATTGCAAAAAAGCGTTAAATAAAAAAAACATAAAATACAGTGTTATAAGGATTAAAGATGTAAGACAAACTTAAAACATTTATTTTATTGTTAAGTAATGCTATAATATAATGTGATTTTAATAATGATAGTGGAGGTTTAAAAATGAGAGTCGAGGCCCCTATAAAAGTAGATCGAAAAACTAAAAAGCTTGCTAAAAGAGTTGAAAGTGGGGAAATAGCAGTTATAAATCATATAGACATAGATGAAGTTGCTGCAAACTCTTTGGTAGAAGCCAAAATAAAACTTGTCATAAATGCGGCTCCTTCTATAAGTGGTAGATATCCTAATAAAGGTCCAGGAATATTGACTGAGAATAATATCTTAATAATTGACAATATTGGAGAAGAATTATTTGAAGAATTAAAAGAGGGACAAACTATAGAAGTTATAGATGGAAAGATATATAGAGAAGGAGAGTTTTTAGGTGCAGGAGAAGTTTTAGATAAGTATGAAGTTTCGTATCAAATAAAGGCTGCTTATGAAAACTTAGCCGTAGAATTAGATAGATTTATAGACAATACTATAGATTATGCTAAAAAAGAAAAAGGATTTATACTTGGTGAAGTAGAAATTCCAAAAGTACAAACTAATTATGCAAATAAGCATGTATTAATAGTTGTAAGAGGTCAGGACTATAAAGAAGATTTAAGCACAATGCTTTCATACATAGAAGAGGTAAAACCTGTTCTAGTTGGTGTTGATGGAGGCGCAGATGCTTTAATTGAGTTTGGATATACTCCAGATGTAATTGTAGGAGACATGGATAGTGTAAGTGATGAAGCTCTAAAAAAAGCTAGTGAAATAGTAGTACATGCTTATACAGATGGTAGAGCACCAGGTCTTAAGAGAGTTCAAGAGCTAGGTTTGGATGCAGTTGTATTTCCTGCACCAGGAACTAGTGAAGATATAGCTATGCTTATTGCGTATGAGTATAAAGCAGAGTTAATAGTAGCAGTGGGTACACATTCAAATATGATTGATTTCCTTGAAAAAGGAAGAAAGGGAATGGCAAGTACTTTTTTAGTTAGACTAAAGATAGGTTCTAAGCTTATAGATGCTAAAGGAGTTAACTTGCTATATAGAAGCAAGCTAAAGATAAAGTACATATGGGCATTAATAGCAACAGCCTTATTTCCTGTGTTGGTAGTTGCATCACTGTCACCAGGAGTTCAACAATTTATACAGTTAATGCAATTGAAATTTAAAGTATTATTACAGATGTAAATTTTAGGAGGATAAATATGCATATTAATATGAAATATTATATAGTCACTATTGGTGCTATATTTATAGCTTTGGGTATAGGCATGTTAGTAGGATTTAATTTAAATAATAATCAACAATTAAGCGAGCAACAAGCAAATATAATAAATGACTTGGATGATAAATTTAATATTTTAAAAGAAAAAAATGATAAACTTGATGTAGATTTAGCAAAGGTAAATAAAGATTATGAAGAAGCAATTAATTTTATAAATAAAAATGTGGATAAGGTTTTAATTGGTTCATTAAGTGGAAAAAGTATAGGAATAATATCAGCTAATGAAAATGACGATTATACAAAAAATATAGAAGATATAATAAACAAATCTAATGGTAGTGTTGCATTTAACATAGTGTTAAAAGAAAATATAACAAATCCAGAAAAATTAAAAGAAATCTCAAGTAAATTAGGTACAGAAATTAAAAATACAAATGATGCAGTTAATTATATAATTGATACTTTGAAAAAGGAAGATGCAAGTGACATTTTGACATATCTTCAAGAACTAGATGTAATAAAATTTAACTCTATTGGTGACACATATCTAAAATATGAATCTGTTGTAATAGCTGGTGGAAATGATGCAAAAGATAATACAAAACAATTTGATAAAATAGAAAAATTTGTAGTTTCAAAAATAAAATCAGAAAATAAATATTTAGTAGAAGTTCAAAATACAGGAGTTAAAACTTCTTATGTAGAATTATATTCTAAAAATAAAGTTGCAACTATAGATAATATCGATGAAGGTGTAGGAAGTGTATCTCTAGCTATGCTTTTACAACAAGGTAATATAGTTGGTAATTTTGGTAGATTAGATACTGCAACTTCATTGTTGCCATCTATTAAATAGAAATAATTTTAAGGAGAGAAAAAATGGATTCTTATATAAGTATAATAATACCAGCTTATAATGAAGAAAGTAGAATAAACTATACATTAGAAAGTATAGTTGGAATTAAAGAAATAAATGAAATAGTAGTTGTAGATGATGGTTCAACAGATAATACTGCTCAGGTTGTATCTGAATTAAAGGATGAAAAGATTAAATTTTTTAAGTTAGATAAAAACAGAGGTAAAGGATATGCTTTAAACTATGGGCTTAAAGTATCGATGAAAAGTGCAAATATTATAGGATTTTTGGATGGAGATTTAGGCAGCTCTGCTAAAGAAATTGAAAAATTAATTGTACCAATATTAAACGGTGAAGCTGATGTTACTATAGCGAAGTTTCCTCCTGCAAAGAAAAAAGGAGGTCTTGGATTTGTAAAAGGTTTAGCTAAAAATTCTGTTTTTGAGATGACAGGAGTTGAGCTAGATGCAACTCTATCAGGTCAAAGAATATTCAAAAGAGAAGTTTTAGAAAAATTTGATGAAATACCTTTTGGATATGGCGTTGAAGTTGGAATGACGATTGATATACTAAAGTATGGTTTTAAAATTAAAGAAGTATTAGTAAACATGACTCATAATGAAACTGGCAGAAATTTAAAAGGATTTGTTCATAGAGGTAAGCAGTATTATCATATAAAAAAGGTTTTAGGACAAAAAAAGAAGGAATGGAGGTAATATCTTAGTGAAAGATTATATACTTTATACCATTTTATTATTAACAGGATTATTTGGAACCTATGCTGCAATACCACTATTTAAAAATTTATTAATAAATGGAAATATACTTAGGCCAAACTACAAAAAAGATATGATACCAGTAAGTATGGGAATTGTATTTTTACCTATGCTTGTAATTAATGGAATAATACTTGCATTTTTTACTACAGAATATAGAGATTTAGCATATGTATTTATGTTTATGTTTGGTATGATATCCATGTTTTTTGCAGGAATACTAGATGATGTTATTGGAAATAGAGATGTAAGTGGTCTAAAAGGTCATTTTAAAAGTTTATTTAAGGGAAGTCTTACAACTGGAGGTTTTAAGGCACTGTTTGGTGGATTTGTAGGAATTATAATTTCTGTGTCCATATCAAAAGACATAATAGATATAATAGTAAATACATTAATAATAGCTCTATCAACTAATTTAATGAATCTTTTAGATTTAAGACCAGGAAGAGCAATAAAAGCATATTTATTTATAATGGTGATTGTATTTTTAACATTGACAGGATTTGTTCAAGTTCTTCCACTACTTATAGTTCCAAATGTGCTTGCATACTTTAATTATGATTTAAAGGCAAGAGCAATGATGGGAGATACTGGTTCAAATGTTCTTGGAATGTCTATTGGAATTCTAATTTCTTTTGGATATCCATTTAATATTAGACTGGGATGGTTAATATTTGTAGTTATTATTCATATATTTACTGAAAAATACTCATTGACTAAAATAATAGAAAAAAATAAATTATTAAATTTTATAGATAAGTTGGGAAGGTAGCATTATGATAAGCAAAAGAGTGGGGATTGTTGAATCAATTGTAAGTCAAACCGAAACGCTGGATGATATAAGAGTAAATATAAATGGAGAAATACAAAGAGCATATAATTATCCAAAACTATCTGGGGTAGTAGCTATAGGAGACGAAGTAGTTTTAAATACAACAGCAGTAGAACTAAGTCTAGGAACTGGTGGATATCATTTTGTAATAACCAATTTAAACAATTTAGAATCTAGTTTAATTGAAGGTGGCCATATAATGAAACTTAGATATACACCACTTCAAATAAAGGTAGATTCTGTTGAGGAACAAGAAAGCATTTATCATGATAAATTTGGTGATTTTACAGAGTTAGAAGACCTTCCTGTTGTAGTAGGGACTCTTCATAGCATGTTAACTCCATTTGTAGCTTCATTTAAAAGAAATAATCCTAATAAGAAACTAGTATATATAATGACTGATGGAGCATCTCTTCCAATTTATTTAAGTAAAAATGTAGATACCTTAAAAGAAAAAAAATTAATAGATAGTACAATAACTATAGGAAATGCATTTGGGGGAGACTATGAGTGTATAAATATATACACTGCATTGATTACAGCAAAAGAAATATTAAAAGCAGATGTAGTATTTGTAAGTATGGGTCCAGGAATTGCTGGTACAGGTACTAAATATGGATTTACAGGAATTGAACAAGGTCCAATTCTTGATGCTATAAGAAAGCTTGGAGGAAGAGCAATAGCAATTCCAAGAATTAGTTTTGCTGACAAACGAGAAAGACATCAAGGTATTTCACATCATAGTATGACTGTATTTGAAGAAATCGTAAATGTAAATATAGATATACCAATAACTATATATGATGATGAAAAATTAAAATTTATAAAAGAACAAGTTAAATCCAGTGGTTTAGATAAAAAGCATAATATAATTTATATAGATAATAATAAAACGAAAGAGGATTTAGACTATTTTAATCTAAAAGTAAAAAGTATGGGAAGAAATTATGAGCAAGATGAGGCATTTTTTAAAGCTGCAAGTACAGCAGCATATTACTTAATGGAGGTTTAAGATGGTATTAGAAGAAAAAACTATTAGTAGTGATAGAGTTTATACAGGTAAGGTAATTACTTTAAAGGTCGATACTGTTGAAATTCCAGGACAAGGATATCAAAAAAGAGAATTAGTAGAAGTTGGTGGTGCAGTAGGAATAGTTGCAATTACAGATGATAATAAAGTTGTATTAGTGAAGCAATTTAGAAAACCTATAGAAAAACCAATTTTTGAAATTCCAGCTGGTAAGCTAGAAAAAAATGAAAGTCCCAAAGAATGTGCTGAGAGGGAGTTAAAAGAAGAAACTGGCTATAGTGCAAAAAATATTAAGCTAATACATAAATTTTTTACTTCAGCAGGTTTTTCTAATGAGATAATGTTTGTATATTTGGCAACAGGTCTTACTCCAGGAGAAAATAATCTAGATGCAGATGAATTTTTAGATGTTTACGAAGTTGAGCTTGAAGAAGCCTATAATATGGTATTAAAAAATGATGTTGAGGATGCAAAAACTTCTATTGGATTATTATTAGTAAAAGATATGTTTAAAAATTAATATTTATAAAAATGAATAACCCCTTGTCCTACAGCATATTATTTTATAAAGGACAAGGGGGAATAAAATTGAGAAAAACATATAGAAAAAATGATTTTAGAGAATTAAATAGACAAATAATTATTATAGGATTGTTGTTTATGATGTCTATTGTTATTGGGTCCTATATAAATAAAATATTACCAGGTTCTAGTGATAATATATTAAACAATATAAATCCTGCTGTAGAGTATTATAATCTGAATATAAATGTAAAAGATACAGTTCTACAAAATTTAAAGTCAGATACAATCTTTATGGGCTCGATAGCTCTATTAAGTCTATTTGTAGTAACAATTCCAGCAGTATTAGTAATTTTTGTGTTAAAGGGAATGTCAATTGGATATACAATAAATAGTTTTATATTGGCATTAAAATTTAAAAGTGCAAAAATGATTTTAATAATATTATTTAAAAATTTGATTATTATTCCATGTGCAATCATATTAACATTAATTAGTTTAAGCTATTTTAAAGAGATGGTTTATGAATTTAAAAAGAAAAATAGAAGAAATATGCAGTTTTTAATTAAGAGGTACATACTAAATAT
>NZ_JAGWCS010000184.1:0-5920 GCF_020657705.1 Clostridioides sp. ZZV15-6598
GATTAATATACTATAATTATCTAAACATAAACATAAACATAAACATAAACATAAATGTAAAAACAAATATAAATACTGATGAGGTGATGTAATGAGATTGGATATGGATAACATGTTGTATATACTAATTTATATGACATTATTAGTATCTATCCTTGGATGCATAATTTACTTTTGTAAAGACCTCTTATATCATAAAGTTAAATATGTTTTAATAAAAAATATATTTATAAATAGATTTACATATTCTGAAAAAAGATTGCCTAAGCATTATATTGTTTTTCAAAAATATGATATTTGGAGGTATTATAGTATATTTTAATTTGAAATGATTCTATTACAGTTCAATAATTTAAAACAAAAGGAGAGAATAGAATGGATTTCATTTCAAATATACTACAAGAGGTATTAAATATATTATTTAGTTTTACAGGAGATTTTGGGATTGCAATAGTACTTATAACTTTAATAGTAAAGTTGGTACTAATGCCGTTGTCATTAAAACAAAGATTTTCTATGAAAAAACAACAAGAATTGGCAGAAAAAATGGGACATATAAAAGAAAAATATAAAGATAATGCTAAAGAACTTGAAAAGCAACTACAGATACACTCTGTGGAAAGCATGAAGAGTATGATTGGGTGTTCCACAATTTTACTACAAATGCCAGTAATATATGCACTGTATCATGTATGCTTAAACATGCCAAAGGGATTTACAACAGTTATAATTCCTTGGATTGCTAATTTAAATACAGCTGATAATTTATTTATACTACCTTGTATATACACATTAACTATGTTAGCTCCAAATTTAATAAATTATATACCATATTTTAAGGTGAATTCTCAAAGAACATTTAATAAACAAACGGTTATAATGACTACTATAACAAGTCTTATAATAACTGTTAGAACTCCAGTAGCCTTGGGTCTATATTTTACAACAAGTGCAATTTATGCATTAATTGAAGAGATTTGTTTTAGAATATATTTTAATCAAAAAAATAAGCTAGTATTAAAATAATATAATAAGTATTTTAGAATTTCTTAGCCTGCCAACATGAAGCAAAGTTGGCAGGCTATTTTTATAAATTGGTAGGTTATTTTTATAAACATGTTATTTTCTAAAAAACAGTTACAAAATAAATAAATTAATATAAACTAAAATAAAGTTAAAAAACTGAGGTGATAAAATAATAATGTCTAAAATCTTAGTAGTAGAAGATGAAAAAAGAATGCAAGATATAATTGTAGAATACATGCAAAAGGGAGGATATACTTGCATAACTGCTGATGATGGAGTAGAAGCACTTACAATACTGAAGAATAATGATATAGATTTAATGATATTGGATATTATGATGCCGTATTTAGATGGATTCTCAGTATGTAGAGTTTCACGTGAAATGACTAATATACCTATTATTATATTGACAGCTAAAGGTGAAGAAGAAGATAAATTAAAAGGTTATGAATATGGAGCTGATGATTATATAACAAAACCATTTAGTCCAAAGGTGTTATTAGCAAAAGTGACAGCATTACTTAGTAGGTATACTGTTGATATTCCAAAAAATTCATTGAGTGTAGGTAAGCTATTTATTACATTGAAGTCAAGGCAAGTATATGTAGAGGATAAACTTATTGATTTAACATACAAGGAATTTGAATTATTACGTTTATTTATGGAAAATCCTAATCAAGTTTTTTCTAGAGATAAGTTATTGAATTGTATATGGGGATATGATTTTGAAGGAAATACACGAACTGTAGATACACACATAAAGACTTTGCGTAAAAAACTCGGTAGTGAAGGTCATCATATAGTTACATTAATTCGTTCAGGATATAAGTTTGAGGTTAAATAATGGCTAATTTAAGAAAGTTTATAAATAAATTAAAGAATGTAAATATGTCAAGTTGGATTAAGACAAATTTTGGATTATACTCAGTGAGAAAAAAAGTATTTTTTCTTTCTAAACTGGCAGGAGCAAGTATTATATTGTTTTATCTTATTGTTGAAGAACTTCCAATAAATAGTAGGCTTGGATTTTGGATTTGGTTTATAGTAATGATTATATTTATTTTAGGTATTGATTTTTTATTGGGAAGGTTTATTTCAGAGCCAATTACCTCTATAAATAAATCTGCAAAGAATATGTCACAACTAGATTTTTCTAATCCATGTACTGTTAACACGAATGACGAATTTGGAGAACTTTCTAGGAGTTTAAATACAATGTCTACAAATTTACAACAGGCTTTGTTAGAGCTGGAAGGTGCAAATATCCAACTTGAAAAAGATGTAAATAAGGAAAGAATGTTATTAGAGCAAAGAAAGGAATTAGTGGACACAATTTCACATGAAATGAAAACACCACTTGGTATTATTCGTGCTTATACAGAGGGTCTTATGGATGAAGTTGATGAAGAAAAGAAGAAGCTTTATATGAACATCATTATAGAAGAAACTGATAGAATGAACAATATGATTGTATCGTTGTTAGATTTATCTGCCTTAGAAGCAGGCGTATCTAAACTCAATCCAGAGCGTTTTGATTTTATAGAATTTGTTGAAACTGTGGCAGGGCGTCTATTAATTGATGTTCCAGATATTGATTTTTATTTTACTTATGATTTGCCAGAAAATAAGGTTTTTGTTGTTGTAGATAGAACGAGAATGGAGCAAGTAGTAGAAAATTTAATTATCAATGCAAAGAAGCACGTCAAGTATAATGGCAATTTAGACTTATCTGTTACATTATGTAATGGTTTACTTGTTTTTAAGATTTATAATGATGGTAAGACTATAGAGCTAGATGAGATTCCAAAGATTTGGTCTAAATTTTATCGTAGCACTGAATCTCAAAGCAAAGGTGGTTCTGGTCTAGGACTTGCTATTGTTTCACAAATACTTACAATGCAAGGTTTAAAGTATGGAGTTGAAAATCTTGATAAAGGAGTAGAGTTTTATTTTATGATTCCAATTGATGATAAGTGAGGAATAGCTTATAAATCATAAAAGATAAAATGCTTGATAAAATTGCCTAATAAAAAAATTAATAAAATATCTTAATAAAAAATTTTAACAAAAAGTATCTAATAAAAAGTTCTGTTTTCTTGGTGAAAACAGGACTTTTTATTATTTCACTTCAATTTCACAAGAGAGACACCTTGATTTCACTTGATGGCAATAAAATAATTTAAAGAAATAAATAAAACATAATCACTAAGTAAAACAGGAGGGAGGGGTATTTGTGAAATGGTATACATGGTTAATTATCGTACTAATAGTTTTAGTTTCTATTCCATTTAAAGTTAAATTTATAAAATGGTGGGATAGACGACAGAAAGAAAAAAAGGACAAGGAGGATTATAATGTATGATAAAAGTCAAAGAACTGACATTCTCTTATGGAAAAGATAAACAGATATTACATGGGCTTGATTTTGATGTAAAAGAAGGTGAGATATTTGGATTTCTTGGACCTAATGGTTCAGGAAAATCAACAACACAAAAAATATTGAATGGAGTTTTAAAAGGGTATGGTGGCCAAGTATCACTTTTTGGAAAAGAAGTTGAAGCATATACAGAATCTTTATATCAAAAAATTGGTGTTCTATTTGAGTTCCCATATTTATATACAAATTTAAGTGCAATTGACAACCTTGAATATTTTTCATCCTTTTATCCTAAGAAACAGAGAAGAGATATAGGTGAGCTTTTAGATTTGTTAGAGTTTAAGAAAGAGTTTATAAATAAACCTGTATCATCTTATTCAAAAGGAATGAAACAACGTATCAGCATGGCAAGGGCGTTAATAAGCAATCCAAGACTGTTGTTTTTAGATGAGCCTACTAGTGGGCTTGACCCATCTGGAGCTGTATTGTTTCGTAAAATTATTGAAGAAGAACGAAAAAAAGGAACGACTATATTTTTAACTACTCATAATATGTTGGATGCGGATTTAATGTGTAACAGAGTAGCTTTCATTGCAGATGGTAAAATCATGGCAATAGGTAGCCCTAAAAATTTAAAGGTGAAAAATAGTAATAATAAGGTTGAAGTTGAGTTTATATATTATGGGAAACGAGAGAGTAAGAGTTTAGACATGGAAGAATTAGAATCTGGTATGACTTTTGAATATGATGAGATATTGAGTGTACATTCAAAAGAGCCTACTTTAGAAGAGATTTTTATTAAATATACAGGAAGGATGTTATATTGATGTATTCTAAATTTTTAACCTTAATGAAAAAAGATTTATGGATGATTATTTATGGCAAATTCTTTATATTAGCCCTTTCATCTCTTATACTTTATTCATGCTATATTAATTTTGGTTATATAAAATTTATGGATGAAGATTCCTATCACAACAGTGTTTATATGTACGAACCAGAGAATACAAGTATGCATGAATCTCCATTAATTCATCCTGTTTCTTCTATTGATGAATTAAAATCAAAACTATCTGAAGATACAAATGCAGTTGGGATTGATGCTAGTGGGAATAAAGCAAATGTAATTTTATATGAGAGTATTAAAGGAGTTGATAATTATAGGGCTGATTATGCATTGTCCTTGCTATTATCACAAAAAGATAATGATGCAAAAATATCAGAAAAAGACGAAGTAATTCAAATCAATTATGAAGATACATCTGAGATGAAACTACGAAAAGAAATGACTTGTGAGATTTTATTTTTTGAAATTGTAGCGATTGGATTTTTAGGTATTGCTTCATTACTGTTTAAAGAGAAGCAAATGGGTGTAATGCGTATCACAGGTATTTTGCCTGTAAAAAGAAGTCTTTTTATATTATCAAAAATATCTATATTTCTGATATGTGACCTATGTTTTACAGTACTTTTATTAATAATTAATGTTGGATTTTTTGAAGGAATAAAAATACTCCCTCAGGTGCTAGTTCAAACTGGAATTTTATCCATTATTATGTCTTTAATTGGATTTGGATGTTCAATGTTACTAAAGGATTTTAAACAATTTTCTCTTGTATATCTTTTAGTTGCTGTATTTATAACTACGCCTGTGTTTTTGTCTGTAAATACGTCTTTTGAAATAGGTTGGATTAAATATCATCCTTTTTATCATGTTTATAATGAGTTAAAAAATGCTTTTTTTATACGTTTCTCGAGTGAAATTAGTTATTTTATTGCATGCTCTTTGACAATAATAGTTCTTTTTTTACTTGTTAAAAATGTTTTTGATAAAGAATTGATTAGGGAGGGATAGTGTTGATAGGATTACGTTATCAGTTGAAGAGTATAAGAAAAGATAAAATGTGCATAATTTCTTTCTTTTTACCAATTGTCATGGCTGTTTTAATAAATATTGTTGGAACCATTGATATATCTTCAATAGGTGAGTTGCAATTTGGTATAGTAAAAAATACACTTTCTACACAGACAGAGCAATGGCTAAGTAGATATGGGTCAGTTGAACAATATCAAACTGAGAATCATTTAATAAGTGAAGTTAAAAATATTAAAACAAATACAATCGGAGTTGTTAGTAATGGTGAGGCGATTCAAACTATAGTTTATGGAAATGAGATTAATACTATAAAAAATGTAGCAAAGATGTTACCTAAAATTTTTAGACTAAAGGGAGATTTAGAAAATACTGAGGTTACTATATTACCTAAAGACAATGTATTAAAAGAATTTCAAAATATTTTTATTGCTATGATTTTAATTACAGCTATGTTTATGGGATGTACTTTTAATGCAATGAATATTATATCTGAAAAAGAGGATGGAATTTCATTTATCAATGAAATTTTACCACAAACTAGGAGCCAATATATTATTCAGAAAGTATTTATAGGTTTTTTATGTGGGTGTTTATCTTCAATTGTAACTGTATTTATATGTCTAAGGATTTCAATATTAGAT
>NZ_JAGWCS010000185.1:0-5917 GCF_020657705.1 Clostridioides sp. ZZV15-6598
CTTTTGGAACTACAGATTATACATATGGCACTGCACCTCCTGATGTTAGAAAACTTTATGAAGAAAAATGTAAAAAATTAGGCAAAGAACCTAAAGATTCTGATAAAATAGAATTATCTAATTAAGATAGTACAATAGAGTAATATTCTATATAAACTGCTTTATTAATGTTTTATTTTTAATTATTACTCTGATATAATCAGATATATTGGAATTTTATTAAACAGTTTTAATTGCAGATTATACAGAAAAGAGGAGCTAAATTATGAGTTGCATTATGTGTTTCTTTGAGAATCATCAACAAAATATAATAAAGGAAAAGAGTTATACTAATTCAAAATTTGAAGAAGCTTTAAAAATATATAAACACAATTTTATAAATGAATTAAAAAAATTGAAATCTATAGAAAAATGTGAGTATTGTCAACAAAATGATTATCCTAAGAACTTTGTTGAAGATACAAATTTTCTTTTGGAAGATTTGACTGAGAATTATGACTATATCAATAAGGTTTTTGATGAAATTATAAATATATATTTAACATATATTACACAAGGCAAGATTATAGCATATAATTCAATGCTACGTTTTTTAAATGAAACAATTAAAGAGAAAGACTTTGAGACTGAGAATGCATTCTCTAAACCAATGTTTAGAATTCGAAAAAAAGATAATAAATATAATTCAGAAGAGTTTTATGAGTATACTCATTTACCATTTAATAAAAGATATCTTTCTGGAAATAATAGATTTAGTGTTTGTGGGCAACCAATGATTTATATGGCTGAGTCAATTGAAATTGCACTAAAAGAAACAAATATTGAGGACATAAATAATGCCAATTTAGCATTATTTATTCCAAATCCTGAAAAATTAAAAGGAAAAGTATATAATATCACAAATAAGATCATTGATATACTATATAGAGTATTAGCATTTTATAAACAAAACGATAATAATTATTTAGGAGATTATACTACTCGTGTACATACTTTAAGTAGATGTAATTTTAAAAATCTTATTTCAAGGACTATTTTATATCAAATAATGACTTACCCTAAAAAATATTCAGGACCTTTTATCCAAGAATATGTTATTCCACAATTACTGATGGATGTTTTAAATAATATGAATGAATATAATGGTATTGTATATGAGACAAGCAAGCAATGTACTTGGAAACAGAAAAATATTATTGATAGTTTTCCTGATAAGAATTATTGTTTTTTTGTCCCATATATTGACAATGATGATTACAACAAAGAATTTTTAGATAAATTTTTCTATTCAATTTATAATGAGAAAGCTAAGAAAAATAATATAGATATAAATAATGTAGAACAGCTATTAAATACTAAAAAATTTCCAGGATCAATCAACCACCATATAAATTGCCATATAAATAACATGAGAATTTGTATAAGCGAAAAATATTATGAAACAAATATTGGGAAAATAGAATCTACTTTGTTATACAAACTTATAAATAAATTTGAAAAATAATATAATAAAGCATACAATCATAAAAATTTCACACTAACTGAGTAAAGGTATGTATAGCACATACCTTTTTATGATTAAGGGATATATACGTATTAAATTTAATTTTAAGGCAAGTCTGAAAAGAAATCTTTATACTCTGCATTGAATATATGTTTAAGTGCAACTAACACACTTATCCGAATGCCATATGTACCTGTTTCCATCTGAGCATATGCTGCTCGAGAAACATCACACCCCATTGTTTGTAATTTTGAAGACACTTGTTCTTGCGATAATCCTGTTTTTTTGCGTAACCTTTTTAATGCACTTCCTATAGTATAATTATATTCTTGATAAAGCCACTGTGACATGGTCTATCCTCCTTAAGTGTTTGTAACGGTAGAATTACATGTTTCACTTGATATTATCATAAATATTAGCTATAATTGTAATTATAGAATTACAATTGGAGGTGTATATACTTGAATAAGAAAAATATAGTTCTAGCACAATGGTTCATAGAACACCCACATGAATGGGAAATTATATGTGGTATTAGAGAAACAGGACCTCAAAATAATTACAAAGTTATGCTAATGCTTGAAGATGCTGGTTTTTATGAGTTAAGTTATATGATTTCATGTAGATTACATTATCTTCTTAATGAGAAGAATAAAATAGAAATATAATAAATATTACTTAGAAGTATTAAAGCTTGTTTAACTAAGGCAAGTCTGAAAAAAAATCTGCATATTCTGCATTAAATATATGTTTAAGTGCAACTAACACACTTATCCGAATGCCATATGTACCTGTTTCCATTTGAGCATACATTGCCCGAGAAACATTGCAGCCCATTGTTTGCAATTTTGAAGATACTTGTTCTTGTGATAATCCTGATTTTCTACGCAATTTTTTCAAGGCACTTCCTATCCTATAATCTTGATAAATCCATTGTGGCATTATTTTTCCTCCTTTAAAACTTGTAGTCATGAAATTATACTTTCCCTGAGTCTAACAAAAAAACATACAAAAATTGTAATTCTATAATTACATTTCAATACATATATAAATATATTTTTTGTCTATATAGAAAAATATATGATATTAATATAAAATTATAATTAGAAAGAATATTACATTTTTTAATGTGTGATTAGGTGAACTTAAGATATGATAAAGGAGTTGTAGATAAATTATCTTACTTTAAAAGGATAATGAAAAATTATGGATGAAAAAAACTTAGAAAAGAAAATCAAAAATATAATTCAAGATATGGGTCAAGATATAAGGAACATATGGGAACCATTATATGCACTTTCACAAATTTTATGTCCACAAATAGCTGCAATAGCTAACCTTGTTTTCCAGTCGACAAATCAAAGAATTGAGAGTAATAGAAAACTTTTTTTTTAAGAACTAGATAAAAATCCAAGATTAACATAAGAAATTATAACATCAGATATATTCATAGAGCGTTTTACTATAACACATAAAGCTGTTATGGAAACATATAAAGAGGAAAAGATTAGATGTTTTGCTAAATTTCTAATTGGAAGCTTCAATGACCATTCCTTAGATATTGACATATATGAAGAATTATTTTAAAAAATAGTAGAACTTTTTAATAGAGAAATGGCGTTATTGTCAAAATTACATACATACGAAAATAAATATCTAAATAAAGAAAATGCCATTAATCCAAATGTTGTTTCTATTTATAGAAGATATACACAATCAATATCATATTAGAAGAGAAGAAATAGAAGCGATATTAATTTCAGCAAGTAGAACAGGCTGTTATAAAGAATTAACTGGTGTATTTTATAGTTATTCTGGAGGTTTAGGAACCTTAACACCTATATTTTATAAATTAATAGAATATATTAAAAATTATGATATAGTAAATCAATAAAATTACTACTATATGTAGGGAGATGTATATTTTGAGTGATTTTAAGAATCCGTTTGGACTAATTAATGGAAAGTTAACTCATGTAAAGTACATAACAAAACATGAAGAGATATATTGTCCTGAGTGCCATGATAGACTAATAGTACGAGAAGGAGATGTCACTAGAAAACACTTAGCACACAAAATAAATACTAATAATTTATGTGCCAATGAGAGTATTGTACATAAGTATACTAAGATGTATATTTATGAAAATCTCAAAATATTTAAGATATTTAATGATAAAATAGTTATAGAAAATGGTAAATTCAAATTATCTGAGCATAAACTTGTTCATATTAAAAATATAGAAGCTGAATACAGAGGTTTAAATAGTGAATATATTCCAGATTTGTTTTTAGAACTAGATGATAACTCAAAAATTGCAATAGAAATATGTTATAAAAATCCTAAAAATTCGGGACATTTAGAAGAAATATTATGGAATTCTCCAATAAGTCAGGTATATGAAATTAATGTATTAGAAAAAGACTTAATTGATTTTAATTTAGAAGATATAATTAATAGAGCTGTACTTATATATAATAAAATAGGTAGAGAATTCGAAGCTGCTAGAACAAAAATAATCAATGTATATAATAAAAACAATCAATTGGAAGATTATACTAATAAGTTAAGAAAAGAAATATGGAATTTAAAAGGTAAGGTTGATGGTAAATACATAAAAAAAGTTAAATATAATCTTAATAATGAAATACATAGTCTGAAATCTCAAATAAATATGCTGATAGAGCCTAATTTAGATTTGGATATATTAATAACTTCCTGGAGAGCAAAAGTATTTAATGAAAAACAAAGAAGACCTGTAGGAGATTTATTATTAATGGAATCAGATTTGCAAGAAATTAGGAAATATTATTATGATTTAGAGCAAGAAATTAGAAAAATAAAAGATATGCCCGACTCATTGAAAGAACTTTTAATAGATAAAACATTTTGAAATAAATAAAGTGGAGGAAATAAATTGTCTTATATATATGGACCTAAAAATGATATTGAAAAAAAATTAGTAGAAGAATATGATAAACTAAACAAGGAAAAATATAAGGATATGTATTGTAATATGGATGCTCATCAAGTGATTGAGAATATATTGAATGAAGATTTGTTCATAAGAGTTTGTATTAAAGATAGAAGATTAAAATATAAAGTGACCTGTATAGGTTTAGCTATTGTTAGTATTTTTATATGTTTATTTTTGGGTTTTAGTATTTATAATACTTCTAATCTTCCCTTGAAATGTTTATTTTCATTTGGCATACTATTACTTATTCTTTTACTAAGTTTTAAGATAGAAGAAATAAACTTTAATTATAAACAGCACAATTTAATTTATTTTAGTGCATTAAAGATATTAGATGATATGAAGAATAATCCTGAATGTGCAAAAATAGAAAAGGATATGTTTTGATAATTGAAAAATTTAAATTAGGAAGATTAAAATGATAAGTTAGCTGAAAGTTGATATATTATATAACATTTCAGCTAACTCATTTTCAACTAATTATTCATACTTTAAATTACCCTAGTTTATTTGCTTCTCTCTTGATATAGCCTTTCATACACAACTGTAAGACCTTGAAGCATAGCCAATATCTCTAACTGAAGTGAATATATTTTTATTTATTTTTTTAAAACTTTATCTATTTCTTTTTCTATCTTTATTACTAGATTATCAATAGCTTCATGGTGTTCTTCTTTTAAATCCCTTAATGATGTAATACTACTAAGAGCTAAGTCTTCACCTATAACATCAGAAGCTATTATGTATCCATTTACATCACCACTATGTTTTTCTGTACCTCTTTTGGCACAAAGTTTATTACATCCATCTACAGATATAGTAGGGTATTCCTTAGCAAAATTTCTTTCCTCTTCACCACCAGCTAAAAATAGTGGTAAACATATTGTAACAGACTCATCAGATTTTATAGTTTCAAGTATCTTTCTAGTAGCAAGGCGTGTTGCAGTTCCTCCAAAACATTTTTCACCACTACATGAGATAACTCCTATTTTAGTCTCCATATTAATCAACCTCCAAAGATGAAGCTCTTAAATTTTCACATATATTAGATGCTATGTTATCAACCATCTTCCAACCATCCTCAGTTAAATAAGTAGCAGTACCAGGTTTAGCTCCCCTATGTTTTTTCATCTCATCAATTACCCTTATGCTTTGTTCAACTATACCACCTGCTAACTCAACATTTTTAGCAGCACACAAAGCAGGACATCCATCTATTGTGATACATTTTTCATTTTCTATTTTTTCTTTAATATCAACATCTCCAGTTACAATATGAGCTAAACACATAGTTTCACATTTTTCATTTTCTCGTCTTATTATTTCAAATGCTGCTTCTCTAGCTATAGAACCATGAACTTTACCAATACCACTACAAGGTATGATTTTAGTTTTTGACATGAAAGTCATCTACCTTTCTTTTTAAAATTTCAAA
>NZ_JAGWCS010000186.1:0-5836 GCF_020657705.1 Clostridioides sp. ZZV15-6598
AATAAATATAGAGCTATTAAATTATGAATTAATAGTATGTTCAGATAATGATATAAAAGAATATATACACAATAATATTGATAAAAATATACCTATTGTGATAATACATCGTACAATAAATATTGAAAATATAAATCAGATAATTAGCATAGAAAATGATTCTGAAGTTATGGTTATAGATGATTATAAGGAGTCAGCAGATGAAACAGCTAAGATAATTAAAAAGTTAGGTTTAATTCATATTAATCTTATACCATATTATCCAGGGTGTGATAAGATAAATTGCGAGGTTGGAATTATTACAGGTAGTAGAAATAATGTGCCACAAAATGTAAAGCAAATAATTGATATAGGTGATAAAATAATCGATATAAATACAGTCATAGAAATTTTTACAAAACTTAATATATCAATAGATAAATTACATATTATCAAAGAAAAATATAATGAAGATACTGTAAGTGGATATAGGTATTATACAACTATGAATAAAACTATGAAGAGTTTCCTAGAGATTATTGATGAAGGAATAGCCTCTATTGAT
The DNA here is from genome assembly GCF_020657705.1 of Clostridioides sp. ZZV15-6598. Lineage (NCBI taxonomy): Bacteria > Bacillati > Bacillota > Clostridia > Peptostreptococcales > Peptostreptococcaceae > Clostridioides > Clostridioides sp. ZZV15-6598. The sequence goes on from NZ_JAGWCS010000186.1 coordinate 545, forward strand.
AAATTAGGCAAATTTATATATTGTAATAAAATATTCTCAAATCTAGTTGGAATAGACCAAAATAAAATTATATCTAATAACTTTATGGATTTATTTAGTGACAAGGTTGTTAAAAAAATGTTTTTTCAAGAGGATGAAGTTAATGATGAAGTAGTAAATCTAAATAATAAGAAACTTATAATTAATAAGGTAAATGTATATGAAAATCATGAACGTGTAAAGAGTATTATAAGCATTAAAGATATAAGTGGTATGCAGATGCTTGAAGACAAAATCTATAATAAATTTCAGACAAAAGGGTTTGTATCAAAGTACACATTTGAGAATGTTGTGGGTGAAAGTAAGATAATAAAAGAAAAGATTAATATTGCAAGGAAAATAGCAGCTACAGATTTTTCAGTTTTAATACTTGGGGAAAATGGAACTGGAAAAGAGATATTTGCTCAAGCAATACACAATGAATCTCTGAGAAAGAATAAACCATTTATTGCAGTTAACCTATCTTCTTTGTCAGATACTCTTATTGAAAGTGAACTTTTTGGCTATGAAGAAGGAAGCTTTACAGGAGCAATAAAAGGTGGAAAAATGGGTATATTTGAAAGAGCTCATACAGGGACAATTTTTTTAGATGAAATAGGTGACATATCCTTAGATGTACAGCAAAGGCTTTTAAGAGTTTTACAAGAAAAAGAAGTTATGAGAATGGGTGGAAGTAAAATCATACCAATAGATGTTAGAATTATAGCTGCAACAAATAAAAATTTAAAACAGAAAATTAAAGAAGGTTCTTTTAGAGAAGATTTATATTATAGGATTAATGTACTACATATAGAAATACCTAAGCTTAGGGAGCGAAAAGAAGATATACCTCTTATAAGTGAGTATTTTTTAAATGAAATAAATAGTAATAAATGTTTTACAGAAAAATCAATAGAGGTACTAAAATTATATAAGTGGCCAGGGAATGTAAGAGAGCTTAAAAATTTAATATATTATATTGATACTATAGTAGAAGAAGATATTGTGGATTATGAACAGTTGCCAGAACAATTTAAATTTGAAGAAAATAATATTTTAGTCAATGAAAAATTTGATTCAATTATTTTAGACTTTAAACAATCAAATTCTCTAAATGAAAGCATTTGTATATTGAAGAATATAGAAATTTGGAATAATAAAAATATATCATTAGGAAGAAATAAATTACAAGAAATCTTAAAAGAAAAGGATATTATCTTGAGTGTGGACCAAATAAGACAAAGAATAGATAAATTAAAGAATCACGGATTATTATTATCTGGTATAAAAAAACAGGGTAGCTTTATAACCAATGAAGGGAAAAATTTTATATCGTATGTAAAAATAAAGGGGAAAATATAGGGTATTAAAAGCAAAAAATACCTTAAAAAACCCCTATAATAGTTTTGAATGAATAAAGATAATTTTGAATATTAATATAATTTAAAAAATATTAAATTAAAAATAATAAAGAATATTTCCAATAAACAGTAGTAAATCGTCAATTTATTACTGTTTTTATTTTTATAATAATTGAGTCTACAATTAAAGTTTATATTTTGGCATGTTAATTGCTCTATAGTGTAAATATAAAAAAATTGTAGAACTTGGAGGAAATTATTATGAAATCAGCTTATAAAGGATATGAAGCCTATAGTTATTTGGAAAAGGGAAAAGATATTTCATCTATTGAAATGTGTAATGGAGATAAGAGAGTTGATGAGTATCTTATTGAGTTAGATGATGTTCAAGAAGAAAAGGTTAAAAGTATAGTAGATGAAAAAATATTTATATCTTTACATGAACATCCTGTTTTATTTCCAGAGCATTTAGAAAGAGATATATTTGAATACAATAGAGAAGGTAAACAAAGATGTGCTTATGAGGCATTATCAAGAGGATATTATGATGCTATATTCGATAATTTAATGGATGGTGTATGTACAATAACATCTAATTCAGGATGGAAATGGGATGATATATTAATTGATTTAGGTATGAGATTATGTGACTTAGCTCATCAAGATTTTGTTATAAAGTGTGAAAAAGTAGAAGATATATACAGAGCAAAAAAAGAAGGAAAAGTAGCTTTGATACCTACACTAGAAGGGGCTGCACCAATAGAAAATGAACTTGATAGAATAGATATTCTGTATGGATTTGGCATAAGATTAATGGGGATAACATACAGCGAATCTAATGCATTGGGTTCAGGATTGAAAGAAGAAAAAGATGGTGGGCTTACAAACTTTGGTAGAAAAGCTGTTGAAAGAATGAATAAGATTGGAATGGCTATAGATTGTTCTCATGTTGGAGTTCAAACGACACTTGATGTTATAGAACACAGTAAAGACCCAATAATATTGAGTCATGTTGGGGCAAGAAGTCTATGGAATACAAAGAGATTAACTCCAGATGAAGTACTAATAGCATGTGCGAAAAAGGGTGGGGTTATAGGTGTAGAAGCAGCACCACATACTACAATAACTGAAAAAAACAAAGAACATTCAATAGAGTCATTTATGGAACATTTTGAGTATATTAAAAATTTAGTGGGAATAGACCATGTAGCTTTTGGACCGGATACAGTGTACGGTGACCATGTTAAATTACATTCAGTGTTAGCTGCTAAATTTGATATAAAAAAGATAACTGGTACAAAGGAACATCCTAAGGTAGAGTATGTGAAAGGTCTTGAAAATCCAACTGAAACTTCAAAAAATATTGTTAGATATTTAGTAAAACATGGATATAGTGATGAGGAAATAGAAAAGGTGTTGGGTGGAAACACACTTAGAGTATTGAATAAGGTCTGGAAATAAGGATTAAATGTTTTAATAAAATTGAGGATTTATAGGGAGGTTTTTGCAATGGATTATTTAAAATTAGCCAATCATCCACTCTTGTGGACAGCAAGTACAGTAGCCGTATCAATAGTAGTAGTACAATCTCTTGTATTTGCTATAAAATCTTGCAAAGTTGGAAAGACGATGGGAATAACTGATAAGCAAATAAAATCAGCCGTTAAGAGTAGTGCTATTTCAGCTATAGGCCCATCAATGACTATATTTGCTGGGATGGTTTCACTTATAGTAACTATGGGTGGACCTATAGCATGGATGAGATTATCATTTATAGGTTCTGTAATTTTTGAATCTATGTCAGCTGGATTTGGGACAGATGCACTAGGGATAACTTTGGGTTCTCCTGAGATGACAAAAGTAGCATTTACAAATGCAGTTTGGACTATGATATTAGGTTCTTTAGGGTGGATAATATTTACACTGTTGTTTGGGCATAAGTTAGATAAAATAACGAATGTTATTTCTAGCGGCAAGAAATCATTTATACCAATAATATCTCTAGGAGCAATGTTGGGTTCATTTGCATATTTAAATGCTGATAGAGTGTTGCGTTTTGACAATGGAACAATTGCATGTATAAGTGGAATGATAATAATGGTAATACTATGTATGATTGAAAAAAAGAAAAATATAAAATGGCTGAGAGAGTGGGGACTTACGATATCAATGTTTAGTGGAATGATAATAGGTTCAATAATATAAGGGGGGGAATTTTATGAGTAAAGTAAAATCTATATACAACGAAGAGTACTTACCTTTTATGATAAGGTATGGTAGATTGACATTATCTTTGGGTATTATAGCAGCATTAGTTCCTGGAATAATTTTAAGTTTTGGATTTGGTCTTATGCCTCCAATATCAGCATTATTAGCTAGTACAATGGCAATCGTTAGTATGAGTGCACCAAACTACATAATAGAGCCAGTTTCTTATTCACCAATTTTAGGGATACCAGGAACTTATATGAGTTTTCTTTCTGGAAATATATCTAACATGAGACTACCATGTTCAATAGCAGCTCAAAAAGCAGCAGAAGTTGAATCAGGAACGGAAGAAGGTTCAATAATATCTACTATAGGAATAGCTGTATCTATCTTAGTAAATATAAGTATTTTGACTTTTGGAGTAATTTTAGGAGGAAGTGTATTGTCTAAAATACCACCTGAAGTAGTAGAAAAATTGAATTTAATCTTACCAGCTTTGTTTGGGTCAGTGTTTGGACAAGTATTTTTACAAGATAAAAAGCTAGGATTAGTAGCAATTGTAATAGCTGTATTGACTATTATATTATCAAAGCAAGGTATAATCCCACAGTCTTTAGTAGTTCTTATATGTGTATTTGGTACTATATTGATTGCAAGAGTTATGCATAAAGATAAACTTAGAGACTAGTAAAAAAAGATAACCTAGATGCTAGTAAAATTAAAACAGTAAAAAGTTTAAAGTATAAAAAATTATAGTAAAGGCTACTGCAATAAAGTTATATTTTAAGGGGTGAATGATTTGAGATATGATTTAGTTTTAAAAAATGGATTTATAGTAGATGGTACTGGAGAAAATGGTTTTTATGGAGATATAGCGATAAAAAATAATTTAATAGTAAGAATAGATTCTGATATAAATGATGATACAAATAAAATGATAGATTGTCATAAAAAAGTTATAACACCTGGATTTATTGACCCTCATGTCCATGAAGAAATAGTAGCTATATTAGATGGTAAATTTGAAAAATTTCTAAAACAAGGGGTTACAACAACTATAAATGGTAACTGTGGTCACTCTATAACACCGTATTCTTCTGAAAATGTATATGAGTATATGTATAAGAATGGTCTATTACTTGAAGATGAAAAAAAGTATCTTATAGATAAAAATAAGCATTGGGATAGTTTTACAGAATATTGTGACCTTATATCTAAGAGTGGAATAGCTATTAATATGGGATTTCTTTTAGGTCATGGTACTATAAGATGGAGTGTTATGGGAGGGTCTAAAGATAGACCACCCACAGAAGATGAGAAAAGAGAAATTACAGATATAGTAAATGATGGTATGAAAAGTGGAGCCTTTGGAATATCTACTGGACTGGCATACATACCAAGTAAGTATGCTGATATTGATGAATTAATTGAGATTGCAAAACTAATAAAAGAACATGATGGTATATATACGTCTCATATTAGGGATTACATAGGAAGGTATAATGCAGTAAAAGAAACTATAGAAGTTGGCGAAAAAAGTGGAGCTAGAGTGCAAGTATCTCATTTAAGTCCAGTTGAAATAGATGCATTTGATTAAAAAATAGCTACACACACTCGTGACTTTAGTAATGAGTTAGTAGCTAAAATAGTCAGCATATAGGGAAACTTATATGTAGAGATAGGATAGAACCTATCCAATACTACT
>NZ_JAGWCS010000187.1:0-5721 GCF_020657705.1 Clostridioides sp. ZZV15-6598
AATAAAATATGCATATTACTATTAATCTGCTTGTAGTGACATATATATAATTAGTATAGATAATTTGATATTAATTCTATGTAAGTAAAATAAGAATATGATAAAAAAAACTAAATTATACTTTACTATTGTACTAAAAAAGTGAAGTATAATTAATACTTCACTTTTTACAATAGTCACAAATATTTTATTTTAATATCATCAATAATCTGTAAAATCTTATCTCTAACATCTATTGGCTCTAATACTTCAATATTCTTTCCAAAAGAAAGTATATATCCATAAATCCAGTCGTTTTTTGGATATTGTACAGTCACTATAAAATTTCCATCGTTATCATCTGATATATTGTCAATATCAAATTCGTCATATACTCTATATGCTATATCTTTAGAAACTTTCAATTTTAAAGTGATATTTTTATATTCGCTTTCTTTTATTTCTCCTGCTTCTGTTGGCATACTCCTTAGAAATGTCTGCTCGCAAACGCAGATATTTCTCATCCTTATAATTTTAAAAATTCTATAATCATTTTTTTTACGACAATATGCTTTAAGATACCATGATTTTTCTTTAAACCAAATCATAAGTGGCTCTACACAACGCGAGCTTATTTTTCCATAAGTGTCTATATATTCAAAAGTTATAATATTACAATCTAATATAGCAGATTTTATTTTCACAAATTTATCTTTTTCTCTATCATCACTACCCCAATGAGAAAAATCAACACTTATCCAACTTGTATCTGATTTACAGAATAAAGGTTTAAGTTTTGCCAATGTAGAATCAATGTCTGGATACTTAAGTGCATTTAAACTCTCCAGTGAAGCTAAAATTTCTTTCTGCTCTTGTTCAGATAAAATAGATTTATTAAAAGTAAAATTATCTAAAATACCTATACCACCATTTCTACCTTTGTCAGTATAAATTGGAATCCCAGAAGAAGACAATATTTCAATATCTCTACAAATAGTCCGTCTAGATACTTCAAAATGTTCAGCTAATTCTGTTGCAGTTATTTTTTTCTTACCTAACAGGATATAAATAATTTCAAATAATCTATTACTTTTCATATAATCACCTCATTACTTTATTATAATATAACAATAAAGCAATATATATACTTACATCTCTTTTTTTACTTCAAAACGCAAAACAGTCTTCAACAAATCAACATTTGATACTTTACTTTCATTAGTTATATATATTTCACGATGTACATCAGATTTTCTTATAAACTTATTTTTCTTGCAAAATTCATTCATAATATTAAAACTTTCTGGTTCATTATCATATGAACCTTTATGAAGCATTTGAACGCATAATCCATCATTAATAATCCCAAATTCAACATTTTCAATCAGATTATGTGGCTTTTTCTTTTTTACTATCTCAATTGCTTTACTTAATAAATCTTGTGTAACAAAATCTGGTTGACGTATCATTATAGTATAAATCAATTCTTCCTTAATAAGTGTACTTGAACATTTACTCTCTCCTGTTTTATCCCATAGAGCCTCTAAAGGAAAAACCGTATAATCAAAATAACCTTCTGGTACAATCCCCTTTTTAGGCATAGTTTTTATTGCATATGCTAAAGAGTATAGAACTCCAATTGCATCACTAAATTCTTTATCATTTGGGTTTCCTTTTCCTTTTATCATAATAAATTTCTGTTCTGGAACTTCAACTATTACAGGATTCTCATTAGGTAAATATAACTTCTTATCTTTTTTTCTCCATTCATATTTCATAAAAAATACCTCCGTATATTTATTTTATACATTGATATTATCATGATAAAAGTGACAACAGTGTGTCACAATTTATAAAATAAATTATATTATAAAATCTTCATCTTCTAACTCTTCATAGACCCCTTTTTGGTATCCATTACCTTTAGTTGAAAAGAAATCATGTGTTTTAGTTTCGGTACTAAGTCCATTTATCACAATTGGATTGATAGCATTTACATTATAAAGCCTTTCAAACCCTAAATTTTCTAAAGCTCTATTTGCATTGTATTTCAAAAAATCTACAACCTCTTCTTCAAGTCCACTATCTTTATATATTACATTTGTATACTCTATCTCATTTTCCATAAGACTATCAAATATAGAATACATATTATCTTCTAATTTTTTCTTATCATTATTGTCAAATGAGTTATATATTTCTTGTGCAAGAAGCCCTATGTATTTACCATGTAAAGACTCATCTCTAAGAATAAGTGATATTATTTCTCCACTAGCCACCATTTTTCCTTGACCAGATAGATACAATGGGTAAAAGAATCCTGAATAGAACAAGAAACTCTCCAAAAATACACTTGTAACCATTGATAAATATAAATTCTCTTGGTTTGTAGTATTTTCATATTGAGCTAAAACTAAATCAGCCTTTCGTTGTAATGTTGGCTCTGTTTCTATCCATTCAAATAAATCATCTATCTCGGAGTTAGAAAGTAAAGTCATAAATATAGAAGAATAACTTTTTGCATGTATTTCTTCCATAGTACCCATAAAAGATAAAACTGCTTTTCTTTGAAGATTCTCTGTTAAACTCATCATCGATGGAATCCCATTATTCCCTTGCTTTGTATCCAATAATGTCAGTCCACCTAACACTTTTTTATATAAATCTTTTTCATTATCATCTAATTCATTCCATACCTTAATATCTTTAGAAACAGATATTTCTTCAGGAAGCCAAAATTGTTTTACATTTTGTTCCCAGAAAGCTTGTGTAAATCCATCTTCTTCTTTATTCCAATTAACTGCATCATGTGTTTTATGTAATTTAAATGTCATATATTTCTCTCCCTATACTGAACATACTAGACACTCATGAGTGTCTCTTGTCATCTTTGTTCTTGTGTAATATAAACTTTTCAGACCTTTTTTATATGCATATATGTAATGTCTAGCTATATCTCTAGTTGTCTTTTCATCTGTAACAAACAATGTTGTTGATATTCCTTGGTCAACATGTTGTTGAACTGTTGATACTAAATCTATAACTTTCCTCATATCCATTCTATATGCCGATTGATAATACAACATATTTTCATTAGTTAAAAATGGCATTGGATATATTGTAGTTGAATCTCCATATGTTCTTACTTCTACTGGCTCAGTAATTGGCATTATACTTGATGTTGCATTTTGAACATAACTAATGCTTTGAGTTGGTGCTACTGCCATTAAATATGCGTTATATATACCTTTTTCTTTGACCTCATCCAATAATTTTGTCCAGTCTTCTTTTGTTGGTATATAAATACCTTCAAATAATGCTTTTACCTTTTCTGATTTAGGTAGATAAGATTGTTCATAGTATTTTGATAATACCTTGCTTTTTCTTCCCTTAGCATACTCTGATTTTTCAAACCCTTCAAAAGTTTGATTTTTTTCTATAGCTATTTTCATAGATGCTTTAATTGAATAATATCTAATCATTGCAAAAAATACATTAGAAAACTCTACAGCATCCTCTGAAGTATATAAAATATTTTCTCTTACTAAGTATCCATGCAAATTCATGGCTCCCAATCCTATTGAATGAGATTTGCTATTACTATTATTTACAGTTGGTACTGGCTTTATGTCCGTTTTATCTGCTACAAATGTCAATGCTCTTATTGATGTCTCAACTGTACTTTCTATAGTTTTATTGTCCATAACATTTGCTATATTTAAAGAACCAAGATTACAACTTATATCTTGCCCCCATTTATTTTCTCCACCATAGCCTTCTATTTCTGAAGATGTTTGATATTGGAATATTTCACAGCATAAATTAGACATTTTTACCATACCAACCTCTTTCAATGTATGTTCCCTATTGGCTGTATCTATGTACACTACATATGGATATCCACTTTCTTGTTGCATCTGAGCTATTTTAGTCAACATTTGCCTAGGATTTATTTCTTTTTTTCTTATATCTTCATCATTAACTAACCTATCATACCACTCACCCATTTCTATCTCATCAAGGTAAACTCCATACTTTTTATACACAGTATGAGGATAAAATGCATAGGCTACTTCATTTTTTTCTGCTAACTCCATAAATTTATCAGGTATAATAGCTCCCAGCGATAATGTAGCAAGTCTTATTTTTTCATCAGCATTTATCTTTTTAGTATCCATCAATAATTCAAAATCAGGATGAAATACTGTGAGATAAACTGCACCAGAACCTTGTCTAGCTCCCATCTGATTAAAATAGCTGAATGATTGTTCCAACATTTTAGCTACTCCAACAACACCTCCAGCTGCACCTTCTATATCTTTAATAGATTCACCGGATGCTCTAAGCTTAGATAGGTTTAGTGCAACTCCTCCACCTATTTTTGATAAATGATTTGATGAAGATATAGCATATGAAATACCTTCTGTGCTGTCTTCTACAGATAGTAAAAAACATGATACCATTTCTCCTGCTCTCTTTCTTCCAGCATTTAAAAATGTAGGTGTAGCTGGTTGAAATTCTTGCTTTACTATTTTATCTGCCAAGTTTGAAGCTAAATTCTCATCCCCATTACCCAATGTTAAGGCTACAATTAATACTTTTTCATTATACGTTTCTAATATCTCTTTTCCATCATTACTTTTTAATGCATAATTTTGATAAAATTTATTTGCACTCATATATGACTGAAACTTAAATTGATGTTCTTCAATAAGTTTGTATATATTTTTGATAAAATCCATGCTATATTTATGTATTACTTCTTGCAAATAATAACCTTCATCCATTAAATACTTCAATCTTTCTTCTAGATTATTAAATTTCTTTAACTTTGGATTTATAAATTCTTCTATGTAACTACTTAGGGCTTCTTTATCCTTTTCCAGTTGATATTTCCCTTGTTCATCTTTAATTATCACTTGATTGTTAAGCTCTATCCAATTCATTATTTACCGTCCTTTTAACATAATCTTGTGCTATAATTTCATTTAATTTACTTATTATTTCTTTTAATATTTATCAGTTCAAATTCCAAAAATAACCTATAATTATATGGCATAATAAGTATTTTCCAAAAACAAAAGCACTACATATAGTTAGTGCTTCATCTATTATATACTACATATAGTATATACACAAATTTTTTTATATCTAAACTTTTATTATTGTATCACTGATATTATTTTTATTTAAAGAACTTTTCATTAACTCAAATATAAAAAAAATAAAGAGTGGAATAAGCTTCCACCCTTGTATTCTATATATTAATAAAAATAAATTATTTAACTACAACATCTTTAACTATCTCATTTTCATTAACGCCTTCTCCTAAAGTTGGGACTCCTTTTAACGCCTTTTCTCCATAAACTACAACATCTTTCTCTGTGTCATTTTTATCAACACCTTCTCCTAAAGTTGAATCACCTTTTTCTTTAATCTCATAGGTATCAGTCATTTTAGCATCATCTTCTATAGTCTTATCTTTTTTTCCTAAAGCATCTTTATTTTTATCAGTTGTACTAATACCTTGAGATACAGTTGTGTTCGTTTTGAGTTTATTATCGCTATCTGCAAAAGATTTATTTGTAAGTAATCCAAATCCCCCTAAACCAATTAATCCTGTTAATCCTAAAGCTATAATTTGTTTTTTCATAATTATTATCTCCTTTTCCTTGTTTTATTTTCTAAATAATACCACAAAAATGTTTACTCAATGTTTATATGTTACTAGAGATAATAAAC
>NZ_JAGWCS010000188.1:0-5642 GCF_020657705.1 Clostridioides sp. ZZV15-6598
GTGCTATAATTGTATAGTAAAATGAATAAATGAGTATGTTGTATACATGCATATTAGGAGGAGAGACTGACATGGAATCATCTATACATACAATTGCCAGCAATAATTTATTGATAATTTTTGCTATTGTTAGTATAACTGGAATAATTTGCAGTAAACTTAGCGAAATAGTAAAAATTCCAGATGTTGTATTATTTTTACTTGTAGGTATTTTAATAGGACCATCATTTTTGAAATTTATAGATATTCGTGGATTCCAAATAGAGAATCAACTAATACTTACATTTGGTTCTGCATTTATATTATATTTAGGTGGGAAAGAAATAAGTTTAAAGGTTTTGAGAAATGTAAAGATATCTGTATTTTTACTAGCTACTGTAGGAGTTGTGATATCTGCTTTGATAATGCAACAAGTAATAGGATTTACTTTTGGAGTAAGTGCAATGACTGCTTTATTAGCAGGAACTATAATAGCATCAACAGACCCAGCTACTCTTGTGCCTATATTTAATCAGGTAAAGATAAAGGATAGAGTAAAACAAACTGTAATAAGTGAATCAGCCTTTAATGATGCAACAGGAGCTATATTAACATCAGCAGTGTTAGCTGTAATTTTATCAAATAAGTTTTCTTTAAGTGAAAATATTTATGAACTAGGTACAATGGTTGTTGTCGGAGTTGTCGTTGGTTTAATTACAGGAATACTGCTTTTGAAATTAGTTAATGATAAACCATATGGTATATTTAAAGATTTTGCACCAATAATATCTGTTATTTCAGTTGTGGTTGCATATGAATTATCTACAAAATTAGGTGGAAGTGGATATATGTCTTGCTTTATTGTAGGTATAATAACTGGTAACAAGAAGAACTTTAAAATATGGTTAAGCCAAAAATCTTATGATGCAGATTTCTACGTTGCTGAGACTTTAGGAACTATTTGTCGTATGGCAATATTCATAATATTAGGTAGCCAAGTTAATTTGGCTCAATTAGGTAAATATTTTGTACCATCTGTAATTGCAGTTTTAGTATTAATGTTTATAGCAAGACCAATTTGTGTCTTAGTATGTGCACTTGCAGATAGAGAAGCAAAATGGAGTAAAAATGAAATATTGTTTATGATGTGGGTAAGAGAAACGGGTGTAATACCAGCTGCACTTTGTGGTATTATTTCAGCAATGAAAGTTCCTGGATATGAAGTAATTTCATCAGTAGTATTTATGTCTATATTAATTACATTAGTAATACAAGGAAGTACTACAAAATTGGTAGCTAAAAAACTTGGATTATTAGAAGAAGAAGTGATAAATATAAGTGAAAAGGTATCAACTTTTTAGTTTTTCACTTTAAAGAATACATAATAATGGCTATTTTAAGGTTATCTAGTGATAATTATTGAAATAGCCATTTTTTATATAAAAATAAATTTACATAATTTACATATTGCATATATTTATTATCAAAATTTGTTGAAGCTGTGATATAATTAGTTGTATTTAAAATAAGAATAGCGAATAAGGGAGGAAATTTATGTTTACGGTTATAGATATTGTACAACCAGATACAGTAGAAGAAGCGTACTCAATTTTAAATAAAAGAAAAACTAATCAAGTAATTGGTGGAAGTGCTTTTTTAAGAATGGGGAAAAAAAGAATAGGAACAGGTATAGAGTTATCCAACCTAAACCTAGATTATATAAAAGAAGATAAAGAGTATGTTGAAATTGGTTCTATGACTACTTTTAGAACATTGGAAACAAGCTCAATAATAAAAGATAATTTTGGGAAAATAATAGAAGATTCAGTTAAAGATATAATAGGAATTCAGTTTAGAAATGTAGTAACAGTTGGAGCAACGGTATTTTCTAAATATGGGTTTTCTGATTTGATAGTGGCACTGGTTTCATTAGACACAGAAGTAGAGTTATATAAGGGTGGAAGAATTAGCCTTGAAGAATTTTTAGATAGAGATTATGAGAAAGACTTATTGATTAAGGTGTATATAAAGAAGGAAAATAAAAATGCTTCTTATAAGTCCTTGAGAAATGCAAAGAGTGACTATCCTATTTTGAATGTGTCTGTTTCAAAATATGGTAAGAAGTTTAAGTTATGTGTAGGAGCAAGACCTCAAAAAGCTACAATTGCAAAAAAAGCTAGTGAGTTTTTATCTAATAATGAAATTAATGAAGCTAATATAGATAGAGCAATAGAAATAGCTTCTGAGGAATTAACATTTGGTTCTAATATGAGAGCATCTAAAGACTATAGAAAAGCTATGAGTAAAGTACTTTTAAAAAGAGCTATAATGGAGGTTATTTAATGTTAGTAAAGCTTAATATAAATGGGAAAATGAAAAATGTTGATATAGAGCCAGAAGAATATTTGGTTGATACTTTAAGAAAAGTTGGCAATTTAAGTGTAAAAAGGGGTTGTGATACAGGGTGTTGTGGTCTCTGTACAGTTTTAATAGATAAGAAACCTACATTATCTTGTGCGACATTAACTTTGAGAGTTTTAAATAAAGAGATAACTACAATTGAAGGTTTAGAAAATGAAGTTAAAGAATTTAGTGAAGTTTTGGTAAAAGAAGGAGCTGAACAATGTGGTTTCTGCTCTCCTGGTTTTATACTTACTGTACTTGCAATGAAAGATGAACTTAAGAACCCTACAGATGAAGAAATAAAACATTATTTAACAGGAAATTTATGTAGATGTACAGGATATATGGGACAGTTAAGAGCTATCAAAACTTATCTGGAGGTAAAATAGAATATGAATATAGTTGGAAAAGGAATTGAAAAAATAGATGGAATGAGTATAACAACAGGAAAACCTGTATATACTGATGATTTAGCAGCAAAAGATGCTTTAATAGTAAAGATACTTAGAAGCCCTCATGCTTATGCAAAGATAAAAGATATAGATACATCAAAGGCAGAAATGGTTGATGGTGTTGAATGTATTTTAACATATAAAGATGTACCAAAATCTAGATTTACACTTGCTGGTCAAACATATCCAGAACCATCACCTTATGATAGGTTAATTCTTGAAGATGTTGTGAGATATGTTGGTGATGAGGTAGCTATAGTTGCAGCTATAGATGAAAAAAGTGCAGTTAAAGCAATGAATCTTATAAAGGTAAATTATGAAGTACTAACACCTGTTTTGAATTTTGAAGAGGCAATAGGAAATAAAACTATAGTACATGATGAAGATAGACATTGTAATTTTGAAATAGGCATGCAGAGAGAAAAGAATATAGTATCACATCATGACTATACAAAAGGTGATATAGAAAAAGTATTAAGTAATTGTGACATAGTGATTGAAGAAACATATTATACTCAAGCTCAAGCCCATGCAATGATGGAGACGTATAGATCATATAACTATTTAGATCATGCTGGAAGACTAGTTGTAGTAAGTTCAACTCAAATACCATTTCATGTTAAAAGACATTTATCTCGTGCATTAGAACTACCAGCTAGTAAAATTAGAGTTATAAAACCTAGAATCGGTGGTGGTTTTGGTGGTAAACAAACTGCTTGTGTTGAGATTTTTTCAGCTATTGTAACTTTAAAAACAGGTAAACCAGCTAAAATAATATATGATAGAAAAGAAACTTTTAATTGCTCAACTAGTAGACATGCAATGAAACTAAAAGTTCGACTAGGTGCCACTAATGATGGAACAATAAAAGCTATAGATATAAATGCACTTTCAGATACAGGAGCATATGGAGAACATGCTTCTACAACTATTGGTCTAGTTGGTGAGAAGACTTTGCCAATGTATAATAAGGTTGAGGCAACAAGATTTGTTGCAGATGTAGTCTATACTAATAAAATGCCAGCAGGCGCACTTAGAGGATATGGAGCTTCTCAAGGTTGTTTTGCTGTTGAATCAACTATAAATATGCTAGCTGATAAATTAAAAATGGACCCAACAGATTTAAGATTAAAAAATGTAGTAACACAAGGTGAAACTACCTTTGCATATGGAAAAACTTTAAATAGTGTAGACTTAGTAAAATGTATAAATAAAGGGAAAGAACTTATCGGATGGGATGAAAAATATCCTTGTAAGCATCTTGAAAATGGAAAAGTTAGAAGTGTAGGTATGGCAATTACTATGCAGGGTTCTGGTATACAAGGTCTTGACAAATCTTCAGCAGAAATAAAATTAAATGACTGTGGAGATTATACACTTATGATAGGTTCTACTGATATGGGTACAGGAAGTGACACAATTTTAGCGCAAATGGCTGCTGAAATTCTTGAGACAAGTATTGAAAATATAACAGTTATATCAGCAGATACAGACTTGGTCCCATATGACCCAGGTTCATATGCTTCAAGTACTACATATGTAACTGGGATGGCAGTAGTTAAAGCAGCTCAAGATTTGAGAGATAAAATAATATCTGCTGGAGCAACTAAACTAGGTGTAGATAAAGAAGAAATAGAATTTGATGGTATAAAATTAACTAGTAAAGAATGTAGCACTTCATTGTTTGACATAGCAGTTGACTCTACAATTGGACCAAATACTAATCAATTAATAGGGCTTGCATCTCATGGTAGTCCAGTATCACCACCACCTTTTATAGCTGGTTTTGCAGAAACTGAAATTGACAAAGAAACTGGAAAAGTTGACTTATTAAATTATGTAGCCATAGCAGACTGTGGAACGGTTATAAATAAAAACTTAGCAAAGATACAGGTTGAAGGTGGAATTGTTCAAGGTATTGGAATGGCAATGTTTGAAGAAGTTAGATATACAGAAAAAGGTAACATGGATACAAACACATTTATGCAATATAAGATTCCAGCTAGATGTGATATTGGAAATGTGGAAGTTGATTTTGTTGAAAATTATGAGCCAACAGGACCTTTTGGAGCTAAATCTGTTGGAGAAGTTGTTATAAATACACCTTTACCAGCAATACAAGAAGCTGTTTTTAATGGTGTTGGAGTTAGAATAAATACACTTCCTATTACACCTGAAAAAGTTTTTATGGAAATGAATAAGTAAGTATTTTATACAGATTCTAGACTAGTTTTACATGTTAAACAACCAGTTATGTCATACCTGTTGAAAGATATTTAATAAGTAGTTATTATAATATTATGAAAATTTTACTTGTAAGATATAAAATTAACTAAGGGGATGATGTTTTGGCTGGAAATCTAAATAATATGAGAGCAGTAAATAATTTTAGAGGAGATAATAACATTTTAGAATGTTTAGTCAGCTTTGAGGGTCGTTCAATAAGTCAGAGAAAAGCAAGGGTATTTTTTAAGGAAATGAAGAATCAAATAGAAATCGACTTCGCAGAAGAAGAAATTTCTAAACTTGTTGAAAATGTTGTTTTAAATACATCATATCAAGAAATGTTATATGATGAAATAGAGAAACAACTGGAGATTGATTGTGTAGGAACTTGGATGATATTATCTAAATTAAAAGATGCTAGAGTTCATTGATTTTAAAATAAATTATTAGAGCCTAATTTTAAGGCTCTTTTTTAATATTTTTAATTAAGATATAAATTTATTTTAATTTATATCCATGATAATTATAACATATATTTAAAATCTAACTATTTAATTTTATATGTATTCTATTGTATAATAT
>NZ_JAGWCS010000189.1:0-5611 GCF_020657705.1 Clostridioides sp. ZZV15-6598
ATCAGTTACTACAAAAGCATCTAAATATTTTCTACGACTTGAATTTTTATTCATTTTATGGTATCCTCCTAAGTAATCGTTTTTTAGTTGTGTTGGTTACTTTGACCAGCACTTTTTTTGTTTAATATTTCAACTGATATCTTTTTACCAGTCATAATATCCTTAAATACTATATATGCTAAAACCTTACTGTCTTTTTTCAGTATCATTATGTTCTTCTTATTTAAATCAAGACTCAACAATTTTATTCTCCTTTCTCTACTTTCTCTAAAAGCTTGTCTAGATTTTCACCTTGACTTCTCTCAATAAAATCATCAACCTCGTATCTTGAAATTTTTCTACCATCTCCTCTAACTAGTGATTTTATCAAACCCGCATTTACTAACCTACGCATAAAAGTTGTATCTAATTTTAAAATTCCCCTTGCTTCATCTATTGTTATCAAATAATTGGGATACCCTCTTTTTATCAAGACAACTATATCTTTTGGTTCTAATACATTCACTTTTTGTTCAATAGTTTGATTCTTAAATTTATCAATTTCTTGTTTATTTATCTCTATTTCTATTAGATCTCTTAGACTCTCACTCAATCTTTTAACTATTTTATTTGAGTTCTCCATTATTTAATTCACCTCATTATTATCAAAATATTCTGTATTTAATTCCCAAAATATTAACCTAAAATTAATTCTTATTGACTATTATTTGTTTCTATATTAGGTAATATATTATTTGTTTTAAGCAAATTATATAATAATAATTTTCCTTTTTGAGTCCACTTAGTTGTCATCTTCACATCAGATATGCCATCATTTTTAGTTATATCTATTATTTCTGAATGAGTATATCCCTTACCTTGATACTGTTTATCTTCTTCTATAAGATGTTGCAAAGCGTAACTCTATCCCCACTCTAGTTTAAATTCATTTCATGAAATATTTATTCTAAAGGGATTTTTATTCTTTAAATTTAAAAGCCACTTATTTTATTGCCATTTTGGCAACTGATTTTGAAAAAAAATAGTCTGTTGATACTTCATACAAATCAGACAATTTTTTTATTTCATTTGCCTTAAATTCATTTTTGCCATTAAGCTTTAGCCTAAATCCAAACAAACTAAGCCCTAATAAATCTGCAACAAATTTTTGTGTATGTTGATTTTCTTTCATTAACCCTTTCAATCTATTGACATACATTTACTCACCCTCTAACTTTCTTTGCTATATAAGCAAGTTCTTGTTTATATAATAGCAACAAAAATGTTAAAAGTCAATATTTTTGTTGCTTTTTTAGCAATATAGATTGTAATGACAAAAAAAGTTGCTATAATGTAAATAAAAGTTGCTATAATGAAAACTACGATAAAGGATGATTTTATATGTTTAGATTAAAAGAATTGAGAGAAGAAAAAGGTATATCTTTAGATAGATTAAGTATGGATTTAAATGTAAATAAATCCACTTTATCTAGGATTGAAAATGGATTAAGAGAACCAAAGCAATCTTTTATTGAAGACTGTTCAAACTATTTTGATGTATCAACAGATTACTTACTTGGTAAAACAGACATAAAAAATCCCAATCAAGTAGTAAAATCTTTAAATCCTATTTTCTCAAAAAGATTAAGAGAATTAATAAAAGAAAAAGGTATTGTATTAAATATATTAAGCGAAAGACTAGAAATAAGTACTGATTTATTGTCTAAATATGAAAACAATATAATTTCACCTAAAAGTGATGATATTGTAAAACTTGCTCATTATTTTGATGTTACAACAGATTATCTTTTAGGTACAACACTTGTTAGAAATCATATAGATACTGTAGCTGCACATAAAGCTAATCCTCATAAAGATTTACCAGAAGAAGCACAAGAACAACTTAACGATTATATTGAATTTCTAATGAATAAGTACAAAAAATAAATATTTAGAGCAGTTAAAATCTGCTCTTTAAATATAAAAAATTAACACATACATTCTTTTTATAGGGGGATTTCAATGAACAAATTAAATGTACTTTTAGACTTAGCAAATAATGAAGAAATAGAAATTTACTACACTGACAAAATAGCAGATGACATAAAAGGATTGTATATAAACAAACAAGGTCTAAAAATTATATCATTGCTTAACTCATTAAAGCAAAACAAGACTAAGCTAACAGAAATATTAGCAGAAGAATTAGGACACCATTTTACCAGTGTTGGAAATTATGTATCTTCAAAAAACAGCTATAAAAACAAAATCTTGATAGATAAAACTGAAAACAAAGCCTTAAGATGGGCATGTGAATTTCTTATAACAGAAGAAGAAATAATACATGTTATTAATTCACATACAACAAGTGTATACGAAATAGCTGAAGAATTACAAGTTAGTATCGAATTCTTATTAAAAAGATTAGAATTTCTATCAAGAAAGAAAAACATGTTAGACTTAGGAAGTAATAGATTTTTAGTATTAACTAATTTACCAAATTTCTACATATATGAAGATATTTTTTAAACTCCTTTATTCTACTTTTATAGATTATAATTTAATAATTATATATTTTAACATCATTGTAATAAACTGTCATAAAAACAAAAAAATTATAAGAATATTAAGAAAATAAATGAGTTTAAATTAAACAAATAAACTTAAAGTCATCTTATACATAACAAAAAGGTATATAAAGAGCAGTCATTCTGCTCTTTTATATAAACACAAAACAAACATATATTCTAAAAAGGGGGGACTATTATGAAAGGTGGAGTAAGAAAAAGAAGCAACAAGTGGTATTACTACTTTGACCTAGGTATAGTAGAAGGCAAAAGAAAAAAAGTAGAAAGAGTTGGTGGCAGTACAAAAAAAGAAGCAGAAAAAGCACTAAGAGAAGCACTAAATGAATATGAAAACTCTGGCATAGTATTTGAAGAAAGCAACATCAGTTTATCAGACTACTTAGACTTTTGGTACAAAGAATATGTCTTACTTAACTGTAAATACAACACTCAAGAAAGCTACCGAATAAACATAGAAAAACATATAAAACCAAAGCTAGGAGTTTATAAAGTAAAAGCTCTAACACCAGCAATACTACAAAGCTTCATAAACAAAAAATACAAAGAAGACTATTCTCAAAGTACATTACAAGTATTAAAAGCTATATTACATAGGTCATTAAAATCAGCAGTCTACCCTTACAAACACATACGAGAAAATCCTATGCAATATGTAAGCATACCAAAAACTAAGTCTAAAATAGAACCTAAAAAAGTTAAAACTATTACACTAGAAGAATTTAATCAAACACTAAATATATTTCCTCAAGATTCATTTCAGCGTATAGTCTTACTAATTGGATTTTATACTGGTATGCGAAGAGGTGAAATTATTGCATTAACATGGGATGATATAGACCTTGATAATAAAACTATCACAGTAAAACATACTCTTATTAAAAAGAAGAATGGAATGTTTGAATTAAGCCAACCAAAAACAGAAAGCTCTTGTAGAACTATATTTACAGGTGATACCTTAGTAAGAGCATTAAAAGAATATAAACTATATCAAAAGAAAATGAAATTAAAATATGGTGAATTTTACTTTGATAGTGATTGGGTGTGTACTAAAGAAAATGGTCAACAAGTAACTATTCATACTATGGACACTATAGTAAGACAAATTAGAGAAGCCTTAAACAATGACTTCCATTTCCATTGTCTAAGACATACACATGCTACCCTACTATTAGAAAATGGTGCTAACATTAAAGACATACAAAATCGTCTAGGTCATAGTCAATTATCAACTACAATGGATACCTATTCACATGTAACTGATAAGATGAAAAATGAAACTGTAGATATATTTGAAAGAATTACAAATTAGAGTTTGCCACCCAAAAATATACTACGGTGGCAAATGGGTGGCAAACTCTCATTTATCTATTTTAAAAGCTAAAGTCATTAACTTTATACAATCGCTTATATCGTTGTAATTTCAACACTTTCAGTTTTATAGCAACTCTAATGTATATAATATATTAATTATAAATCTAACTAATAGAACTTAATTATACCTTAATTGGATATATTCATCTATTTTGTTTATCTTATATTAGTATTTCATTATATTTCTCTAATATTCCAAAATAAATAACTTACTAATCTTAATTATAATAAAATACTAATACAAAAATTTATTTAATCTTAACTAATAAATACTACCTATTATAAATTTAGATTGTTACATACAGCATATTTTGCTATAATTAAATTATAAACAAAGTATTCCGAGTATCTAAACAAAGAAGAGGAATACTTATTTTTATGTTTTATTATTAATGGAGGCTTATATGAACTTAGAAAATTTTAAAAAATTCTTTGGATTTCCTCTAGATAAAAAACACAAAGAAAATGTTGAACGGGAACTTTGCAATTATCTTTATCATACAGGCAAAATTATTTGTATCATAATAATAATATCTCAACTAATTATGATGATATCAATATCAGCTAGAGATGGTGGCCCCTTTGCCACCCCAAGACGTCAGTGGTATTTTTGTATGTATATAATACTATTTTGTATCTCTTTAATTTTTATGTTTGTTTTTTCTTATCTTTGGAATAAAAAAAAGGAACATTGTACTTGTTATATAAACTTATGGGTGATTTATGTAACATTTTTCTGCTTATGGGGTTGTGTAATTACTTTGCTTGACCAGTTAGGCGGAAATGATTTGAGTGTATTCAGTTATATAATGTTAACAGCTGCTGCTTTTTCAGTATTAAAATTAGGTCAATCAATAGTAGTTTTTGGAGGATGTTTTTTATTTCTTAATCTACTCTTACCAGGAATTCAAACCGTATCAGGTAATGAGTTCAGTAATATTGTAAACACATTTTTTATAACATCACTTGCTATTTTTGTTTCTACAATGTTATATAGAAGTCGTGTATTTACTTATTATGATAAAATGCTAATCCATCAACAATATGAAGAAATCTCCCATATGAATAATTTATTAAATCTTAAGGTCATGACTGATGACCTAACTAAAATGAATAATCGTAGGTATTTAGAAGATGTTCTCCAAAAAAAATTAAGTACCCATGCAAACCAAGAACCTATAACAGGTATGATGATAGACATAGATTATTTTAAACAATTTAATGACACTTACGGACATCAAAAGGGTGACTACTGTTTACAAAATATTGCTAAAGTAATTTTAGATTTTACAAATTCTGAAAATGCACATGCTATCCGTTATGGTGGTGAAGAATTTTTTATCTGTATTTTCAATTGTGATGAGGAGAATGCTAAACTTAAATCCGAATGTTTACGTAATATTATAGAATATTGTAATTTTGAACGTGATGACATTCCTTCAAAATGTGTGACTGTTAGCATCGGAGTTCATACAAAGAAAGTTGAAGAATTAATATCTTTAAATGAATTTATACGTTATTGTGATAAAGCTTTATATATTGCAAAAGAACAAGGTCGTAATTGTGTTGCGTTTTATTAAAAGTATAGAAATGAAAGTATTAATTCTTATATTTATATTTTCTTAATAAGAAATTTACTTTGTTCAAAACATTTAGATAATATTATGTAAATC
>NZ_JAGWCS010000190.1:0-5528 GCF_020657705.1 Clostridioides sp. ZZV15-6598
AAGTTAAGCTCTCTAGCGCTGATGGTACTTGGTGGGAAACTGCCTGGGAGAGTAGGACGTAGCCACGTAATTTTTTTATTTGTTATATTGAGTTAAAGGTTAAACTAAAATTCTAGATTAATATAAGAAATAAAATAAAAACCTATTGATATGAAAATCAATAGGTTTTTATTTTATTTAAGTTAATTACGATGTTAAATATATTATATAGATACACAATCTATTAATTATCATCTAATATCTTATATTTAAAAATTATTTGATTAAAATTATTATGCCATTATCTTAGATACAAATTCTTTTAATTTATCTAACCCAGCCAAGAAAGTATTTTCATTACAAGCGTAAGATATACGGATATACTTATCCATACCAAATGCTATTCCAGGAACAACTGCTACATTGTATTCTTCTAAAAATTGATTGCAGAATTCTATAGAAAAACTATCTTTGTATTTAAAACTTTCAGCTATCTTAGAAAGGTCTATAAAAGCATAAAACGCACCATCTGGATTTACATACTCTACATTTTCGATAGAATCTAGTTTAGATGTGATTAAATCTCTTCTAGATTTATATGTTTTCACCATATTATCTATATCAGTTGAACAATCTTTTAAGGCTCCATATGCTATGTATTGTGATGTTAAGCTTGGATGTGATATAAGATGTCCTTGTATAGAGCTCATTGCTTTAGCGATGGTTTTATTAGAAGCAGTATAGCCCAATCTTAATCCAGTCATAGCAGCTGATTTAGAAAAACCATTTATAGTTATAGTTATATCTTTTGCTTCTTCACTTAATGAAGCAACTGATGTGAAATTTTCAGTGTAACATATTTTTTCATATATTTCGTCTGCTAAAATATATATATTATTCTGTATACATACTTTTACAATTTCAATCAACTCATCTTTTGTATAGACGCTACCAGTAGGATTTGAAGGATTATTTATTACAAGAATTTTTGTTTTGCTTGTTATAGATTTTTCAAGTTCTTCTTTTGTTAATTTGAATTCATTTTCTTTTTTTGTGTCAATAAAAACTGGAACAGCATTAACTAATTTAACCATTTCAGGATAACTAACCCAATATGGTTTTGGCAATAACACTTCATCTCCCTCATCTGTTAGTGCTAACAAAGTGTTTGTTATAGAATTTTTAGCTCCACTTGATATAACTATTTCATCTATTGAATATCTACAGTTATTTTCTTCAATAAGTTTTTTACAGATTTCTTCTCTAAGTATTTTTAATCCAGGAACTAAATCATATTTAGTACAATCTTTATTTAAAGAGTCAATTCCATAAGATTTTGCAACATTAGGTACATTGAAATCAGGTTCTCCTATACTAAGGTTGATTACTTTAATTCCGTCACTTTCCATTTCTTTAACTTTTGAACTAATACCTATTGTATAGGATGGAGTTATAAAGTTTAGTCTTTTTGATAACATAAAATGCCCCCTTTTAAATTATTATTTATATTATACGACAAATTTGAAAAATGTACATAAGGAAATTTGTAGATATATACATTAATACATATGAAAATAAGTACTTTTTGCCTAAAATTAGTGTAAAAAAAAGAGAAAAAAGTTTTGACTTCCAAAGTTGTTACAAACGCTGATGTTCAAAATATCTACATAGTATTTGCAATGATTTGCGTTAGTTTGACTATTATGTACAAATTTGGTAATCTTAATATAGTAATTATTAAGATAATCCCTTTAACTTAGTTGAAGGGGATTTTTTTAGACTTAATATACTACATATAGTGGTATGTAGATTAATAAAATACAATATATAGTAATAGGAGGTTTTTTTAATTGGTTGAGTTTGTAAAAAAGAGAGATGGAAGAGTGATTCCATTTAATGAAGATAGAATAACAAGGGCTATATTTTTAGCAGCAACAAATGTTGCAGAAAGAGAAGGTATTGTACCTGATTATAAGTTATCTGAGCAACTAACTCAAGAAGTAATAAAGTTGCTAAATCATAAATATTCTGAATCAGTTCCAAGTGTTGAAGATATACAAAATTCTGTAGTTAAGGTTCTTATAGAAACAGGCCACGCAAAAACTAGTGAAGAGTACATAGTATATAGAACTGAAAGAAGTAGAATAAGAAATTCAAAAACAAGATTAATGAAGGCAATAGAGGAAATTACTTTTGAGGATGCAGAGGATGCTGATATAAAAAGAGAAAATGCAAATATCAATGGTAATACAGCTATGGGAACAATGTTACAATATGGAAGTACTGTATCCAAAGAATTTTGTAAGACTCATATATTAAAGCCAGAACATTCTTTCGCACATGATAATGGAGATATACATATACATGATATGGATTTTTTAAATATGGGAACATTAACTTGTTGTCAGATAGATGTTAAAAAACTATTTGAGGATGGTTTTTCAACTGGTCATGGTTTCTTAAGAGAACCACAAGATATAATGAGTTATGGAGCTCTAGCTGCAATTGCGATACAAAGTAATCAGAATGATCAGCATGGCGGTCAAAGTATACCATTTTTCGATTACGGTTTGTCTGAAGGTGTGTATAAGACATTTAAAAAATTCTATATAGGAAACTTAGCTAAAGCATTAAAATTATTTAAAGGAATTGAAAATAATGAAGCAATAAAGGACATAGTATATAGAACAGAGAAAGAAACAAATAAAAAAGTTGGTCTTAAAAAAGATGAATTGTATCTAAACTCTGAAAAAGAAAAACTAAGAGAAATATTTAATATTGATGAAGAACTTATAAATAACATGCAAAACTTTGCATTTGAAGAGTCATATAAAGAAACTGATAAAAAAACATATCAATCTATGGAAGCATTTATACATAACTTAAATACAATGCATTCTAGAGCAGGTGCACAAGTGCCATTTTCAAGTGTAAATTTTGGAACAGATATTTCTGAAGAAGGAAGAATGGTAACTAAGAATCTATTATTATCACAAGAAAGAGGTTTAGGTAATGGAGAGACACCAATTTTCCCAATATTGATATTTAAGGTTAAAGAAGGTGTAAATTTAAATCCTGAAGATCCTAATTATGATTTATTTAAGTTATCATGCAGGGTATCAGCTAAAAGGTTATTTCCTAACTTTAGCTTTTTAGATGCTCCTTTTAATGCTAAATATTATAAAGCAGGAGATCCAGATACAGAAGCTACATATATGGGTTGTAGAACAAGAGTACTTAGTAATGTATGTGGACCAGAAACAGTTAGTGGCAGAGGAAATATATCTTTTACTACTGTCAATCTTCCAAGGTTAGGTATAAAACATGGAATTATAAAAAATAATGAAACTAATTTAGATGAGTTTTTTAAAGAACTAGATGAAAAGTTGGACTTAATTATAGAACAATTATTAGAGCGTCTTGAAGTTCAAGGAAATAAAAAAATGAAAAACTTCCCATTTTTAATGGGGCAAGGTGTATGGAAAGATTCTGATGACTTGGGACCAGAAGATACATTAAAAGAAGTAATAAAGCAAGGAACATTGACTATTGGGTTTATAGGTTTAGCAGAATGCCTTATTGCTCTTACAGGCAAGCATCATGGAGAAAGTAAGGAATCTCAAGAGTTAGGATTAAAAATAGTGTCATATATGAGACATAAAATGGATGAAGCTACAGACAAATATAAATTAAACTTCTCTTTAATGGGTACTCCAGCAGAAGGTCTTTCAGGAAGATTTACTAAAATAGATAAGAAAGTATATGGAGAAATTAAAGGTATTACAGATAAAGAGTATTATACTAATTCATTCCATGTTCCAGTTTATTATAATATAAGTGCATATGACAAAATTGAGATAGAAGCTCCATATCATGAATTTACTAATGCAGGTCATATAACATATGTAGAACTAGATGGAGATCCATCTGATAACTTAGAAGCTTTTGAAACTGTCATAAAAGCAATGAAAGATTTGGGGATAGGATACGGAAGTATAAATCATCCTGTAGATAGAGATCCTATATGTGGTTTCTCAGGAGTAATAGCAAGTAATATATGTCCTGTGTGTGGAAGAAATGAAGATGAAAGTGATATTAAATTTGAGAGAATAAGACGAATAACAGGATATTTAGTTGGTACAGTGGATAGATTTAATAATGCCAAAAAAGCTGAAGTTAAAGATAGGGTAAAACATAGATAGTTTTATTTGGAGGAATAAGTTATGAAGATAAGAATGTCATCTACTATAAGTCATGACAGTATAGTTGATGGACCAGGGTTGAGAATGGTACTATGGACTCAAGGATGTGTTCATAATTGTAAAGGATGTCATAATCCTCAAACACATAATTTATGTGGTGGTTTTTATATGGATACAAAAGAAATTATAAATGAGATAAAGTCACTAAAATTACAAAAGGGTATTACACTATCAGGTGGAGAGCCATTTTTACAACCAGAACCATTAGAAGAAATAGCAAAAGAAGCTAAAAAGAATGGATTAGATGTATGGTCTTATACAGGATTTACATTTGAACAACTACTAGATAAAAAAAATAGTGCATATTTCAAAAACTTGAACCTATTAAAGCAGATTGATGTTTTAGTAGATGGAAGATTTATAGATGAAAAGAAAGATATAAGTTTAAAATTTAGAGGTTCATCAAATCAAAGAATAATTGATGTTCAGAAGAGCTTAAAGTATAAAAAAGTGTTTTTAATTGAGCAGTATATGAAAGATGATTTATCTATAGCAGAATAGAATGTAAATAGACGAAGGTAAATGTAAAAATATATTTACCTTTGTCTATTTTTATGTAAAAAATTTTTGTTTAATTATGTGTTGTATAAAATGTAATTATATTAGATTAGATATTATAGCTTTTATAGCTTTGGTTTTATAATATATTAGTCTGTTTTAATGTATATTCTTTTTAGATAAAGTTTCACAAATTGTTCAATCGATTCTCAGCTATGAAACTAAAATATTTAATTCGATTATGAAAGCTTTTAGTTAATATATAAATTTACAAAGTAAATAATAAGGGATTAATAAATATTTTAATAAAATTATATGCTTATGTACTACTATTACTACTGATATTGTTATTAATGCTTTTAAGAGAAAATAATGTGGCTATTAAAGTAAGCATTTTCAACTAAGGTTTTCAAGTTATAAACATGTTTTATCATATAAATAAGCAGACTAATGAGAAATGATTATACATATGGATTTATCTTTATTCAAAAATTAATAAATTATGTAATATGTGGATAAATATGTTTATAATGTGGATAATATTTAATATAATAAGTTAAAACAATATGAATCAGTTGTTTATAATGTGGATAATATTATAATAGATAGATAAAGTGGTAATTTAAAAATAAAAAAAGTGAAAAAAGTTGTTGACTCTAAAAGAAAAAGTTGGTATAGTAATACTTGTCCTCAAGAAAAGGGCGTAAACATGAAGAACTTTGAAAATTAAACAGTAGGTTAATTTATAAACAAGAAACAAACCATAAAGCCAGATATTTTGATAACAAT
>NZ_JAGWCS010000191.1:0-5521 GCF_020657705.1 Clostridioides sp. ZZV15-6598
TTTTTATTTAGCATAGTATATTTTTTCTTGTCAATTAATATTTTATATATTAAATTATATTGATCAAAATATAATTTAATTGATTTAAAAATTATATTAAAAGAAGATACTATTTATCTAATAAAAAATAGCACTCCCCTAAATGGGAAATGCTCATTTCTTAAGATTATTTTTGATTTTCTAGTATATCATTTAAGGCATCATATGTGAAATTTATTATTTCACCACAGCCTACTTTATTTTTTTTCAATGAAGCACATATTTCTGTACTGTATTTATCCCTTACTTTATTCATTAATTCTCTTGAATACTTTCTTGCTATATTTTCATCTAAATTATTATTTCGTCCATTTAAATATCCTATTATAACAACTGCTGCATTTACAGCTCCACAAACACTCCCTACAGTAATTCCAACTCCCATGCCACTTCCTATTGAAATTGGTATATCTGTATCATGTTCCTCATTATAAGATTTTATTAATGCTTCTGCACAAGTGTATCCTTGGCTATGATATATTGATGGTCTTGTCATTTTTATACTTCCTTTCAATTTTTATTTTAGTTTACGTGTTTTAGTAGTATCTACATAAAATATTATTAATCTTTTTATATAATATTTTATTATAACTATAAATTTAAAATTGTATTTACTTCAAAAAGTTCATAGTTTTACTCATTTAAATGTCTAATACTTCAAATGTTATAAGTCAATATTTTTAAAAAAACTATAATAAGTTATAACTAAACCAACCATAACACTTATACTCAGTTCAATGCTTATAATACTTTTTTATTTGTAGAATTACCTTTGTTCTATCTTAATATTATATATTTTATTATATACTAAACTTACTTTGATTTCTGTGACTTAGTCACATACTCTATCTTTGTACCTCATTAAGATTTAGTTTAATAAAAAATAAATTTAGAAAAACATATAATTTTTAGCATCTACTTTTTTAAATGTTTATTAGGATTTTTTTATTCTCAGATTTTGTTGGAAGGATATATCAAGGTTATTATTTAAACTAAATACCTATACTTTTGTTTATATACACTAACAGCATCATTCCATGCTTCCTGTTCTTTTATCCCCTTTTCTTTAGCTATTTTTTGTGCTAGTTTTCTTATTAATGTAGCACATTCCAGTATTCCAATATTAGATATTTTATCTCTATCAACTCTATATAACATATAAATTTATCTCCTTTAAACTTTTATACAAATCAATTTAATTTTTAATCTTACTCAATGTTTATCTTTGTAGTAATTTTAAACTTTATATATGTAATATATATGAAGTACATTAGAATAAATTTAGAATTTAAATAAAAGTAATTTTATAAATATCACTTTTTAAACTTAATTAACTCTCCATTTTATCTCTCTTTGTACTTTATCTCTCTTTAAAACAATTTCATAAATAATACATATAAACATTCATATTACCATATCTTACCTATATGATATATACTTAATTTTGATATTTATTACATAAAATTCTTAAACATTTATTATGCTTTATTAAATTAAGTAATGCATTAATGGGTTTAATTCTTTGTATTTAAACAAAAGATTTGCTAAAATAAAAATAAGCAATAATACATAAATTAAACTCTAGGGAGGTTAGCAAATTGAAAAAAATACTTATAACAGGTGCATTAGGACAAATAGGTTCAGAATTAACAATCAAGCTAAGAAATGAATATGGAGAACAAAATGTAATTGCTAGCTCAAGAAGAATAAAAGAAGGAAATCCTGTATGTGAATCTGGTATATTTGAAATATTAGATGTCACAGATAAAAATCGATTCTTTGAAATCGCAAAAAAATATGATGTAGATACTATAATTCATCTAGCTTCTCTGCTTTCGGCCGTTGCAGAAAGTAAACCTTTAGAAGCTTGGAATTTAAATATGAATGGATTGATAAATGGTCTTGAAATAGCTAGAGAATTGAATTGTAAGTTTTTTACACCTAGTTCAATAGCTGCATTTGGTGAAAATTCGCCAAAAAATATGACTCCTCAAGATACACTACAAAGACCTAATACTATGTATGGCGTTACTAAAGTTTCTGGTGAATTACTATGTGATTATTACTATTCAAAATTTGGAGTGGATACTAGAGGAGTTAGATTTCCTGGTCTTATTTCTTACGTTACCCCTCCTGGTGGTGGAACTACAGATTATGCAGTTGATATATATTATGAAGCATTGAAAAATAAAAAATATAAGTCTTACATAGCAGAAGGTACAAAAATGGATATGATGTACATGCCTGATGCCCTTCAATCTATAGTAGATTTAATAGAAGCTCCAGCTGAAAAACTTATTCATAGAAATGCTTTTAATATCACTGCTATGAGTTTTGCTCCTGAAGAAATAGCTGATTCTATAAAAAAATACATACCTTATTTTACAATAGAGTATGATGTAGACCCTGTAAGACAAAGTATAGCTGATTCTTGGCCTAATTCATTAGATAGTAGTAGTGCTGTAAATGAATGGAATTTTAAAGCTAATTATGATTTAGATAAAATGACTAAGGATATGCTAGAAAAATTATCAGAAAAAGGAATTGGCAAATAACAAATTAAGAATTTAGTATCAAAGAATTCAGAGAATAAAACACCTTATCTTTATGATTCTATTTTATAATCTTCATTTTTATATAGCTTTTATTCTCTGAAAATCTAACAGTTTTTATTTTTAACATACAACAAACTATTCTTTATAAGCATATTAGTAGTTTTCTAATATGGATTAATCATATAAAAATAAACAGAAAGGAAAAAGCTACTATTGCAAGTGTAATAAAAAACTTAATCAAATTTTACTATACTCTGCATATTATAATACAAGTAGCAGGTGTTAATATTGCTAAATTTAAGAGAAATTAGAGAAGAAATAATTAAAGAATATATAGGGAATGATTTAATCTCTGAACTTACAGAAGAATTAAAGAATATTCTTACAACTGATTTAAAATCTAACCCATTTAAAAGTAATATTGAACTAAGTATAATACCCGCAAACATAGAAATATTTAAAAAGATAGAAACTAAATTGATAGAAGCTAAAGTTAATCTAAAAATAGGTTGGGAAAGAGTACTTATAAATTCTATCTTAAAAGATTCCTTTGATTTAAATTACGAAATAAATAAAAGTTGTAATGAGCCTTTGATGTTCAGAATCATTATATATATTGATTCTTATGACGCTTAATCTCATTAAATAAATATTTATGAGGATGTGCTTTTAATTTATGAAATATAAGTTATTTATAGACTTTGAATTTAATATATTAGATGATAATAAATATAAGCTAGAATATAGTGGAGCTGAATTGATTTCAATAGGTTGTGTTTTGGTCGATAATTGCTTTAATATAGTTGATGATTATTATTCTTTAGTTAAACCAAAATACAATGAGATACTTTCATCTAAATGTAAAAAACTCACTAAATTAAACCAGTTAGAAATTGATACTGCTCATAATCTTTTATATGTTATGGATGATTTTTGCAAATGGTTTAGTAAATTTAGTGATGTTACAATATATAATTGGGGTGATTTTGATATTGCTGGTCTTCTAAATTCCTTTAGAGTATATAAATATACAGGTATCTGCTTAGAGCTATTCAATATGATGATTGATATTCAACCTTTTGTATCTCAACATATTACATATAAAAATAGAATTTTATCTAAGCAACTATCTTTACTAAATATGAAAAAGATTTTTGCTGTAGAAGGAGAAATTAAACATAATTCACTTTCAGATGCTATGGATTTAATGAATGTATGTAAATGCTTTTACCTTAACTATCCTAAAGATACTAATACACTTGAAGAATTGTACAATAAACTACCTCCTATTAAAAATCCTTTATATTATATTCCCTACTTTGAGGATGAAAATTTTGAACTTAAATTTGACAAAACTCCAGAGGATATAATAATGTACCTTAAACAAATATTCAATATATTAAATATAAGTAAAAAAGACATTTATTTTAAAAAGAGAAGTGTATTAGTAAATAATTCTAAAATTATTAGTTTTAAAAACTTATCTTCTTCTTTTAAATTGATAAAGATCAACGAAGTTGAAGAATACCCTGATTTTGTATTGAAATTAGGTGACAAAAAGAATTTTGTTGAATCTGTAGTTAAGATAAATAAAAGTAATAGAAAATCTATAAAAAATTTAATATTGAGATTATCAAGAGTGCCTTAAATAATTGAATTCAATTGTTTAAGGTATTTTTTATAATCTGAATTAATTTTTTTATATGGGATATACTAACTTAGTGTAAATATTTTTTAAAGGAGTAATTGATAGATATGACAGTGGTATTAATAAGAAGTATTATATTATACATAACAGTGTTGATTGCACTTAGAGTCATGGGAAAAGGTGAAATAGCTGAAATGAACTGTTTTGACTTGGTCATAACACTTTTAATTGCAGAAGTTGCATCAGTCCCAATGGAAAATAATAATATACCAATTATAAATGGTGTTGCAGCAATAACTGGCCTTGTAATTATGCAGACTCTAATTTCATTTTTATCCTTAAAAAGTAGAAAATTAAGTTCATTTTTATCAGGTAAACCTTCTGTCTTAATTGACAAAGGAAAGATTGTATATAATGAACTTAAAAAAGAAAGAGTTAGTATAGATGAGTTATTAGAGCAATTGAGAATTCAAGGTTACTTTAACTTAAAAGATGTACAATATGCTATTTTAGAGACTGATGGTAATTTAAGTGTGGTTCCAGCATCAAGTTACAATAGTACTCCTCCAAGAGCTTATAATCATTTACCAATTCCACTTATATTGGATGGTAAAATAATAAATAAAAATCTTGATATGGCTGAAAAAGATACTAACTGGTTAATGGGTATCTTAAAGTCTAACCACATAGAAACTTTTAAAGATGTTCTTATTTGTGTTTTAGATGAAAATGACAAAATATTTATTCAAAATAAGAAGGGTGATTAATATTGAAATCTACAACATTTGTTATACTATGGGCTGTTTTATTTATGCTATTTGGATTTTATGTTAATAACAAACTATATGATTTTACAGAAGATTACAAAAACAATATATCTATATTGGAGAAATCTATAGAAAATGAAGAATGGGAAAAAGCTCAAAAAGAAGCTGATTCTATATCTACTAGATGGTCTAAAGAAAGAAATCATTGGTATAAAGTTTTAAATCATGAATATTTTGATGAAATAGGTTTAAGATTCAATATTCTTGATAAAGCAATTTATACTGAAAATAAATTAAAATCCTTAGAAGAAGTTGAAAGCATAAAAACATATTTAGGAAATATTGTTGAAAGTGTTAAATTTGATATAAACTATATATTTTAAAAATAACAAGTAAGGATATAGATAAAATAATAATTCTATATCCTTATTTTCATAAATTAATACAAGATGTAGTAATATTTTCATGGATTTGTAAATTATAAGATTTATTCTTTTTTATATATTAAAGAC
>NZ_JAGWCS010000192.1:0-5484 GCF_020657705.1 Clostridioides sp. ZZV15-6598
ATTTTCATAAGGGTTTATAGTATTATAAAAAATGAAAATAAGTCTACTATTTTAGTTACGCATGATATTGGTGAAGCGATTTCTATAAAAGTGCGACTTTAAAAATTAATCTATTTTTAGAACCTCCACATAAGCTATTTTCATAAGGTTTCTATATTGACAGTTTTACAATAAAGTTATAATATTAATAGGATTGTAGTTTTTTATAGTATATAGAAAATTATGCTAATTTTAAAACTACTAATAAATATAATTTTTTATATTTGGATAATCGTAAAATTAAAATAAAGGATGATAAAAAATGACAGAACAAAATTTAAGTTTAATTAATGAAGTTAAAAGAAGAA
Source organism: Clostridioides sp. ZZV15-6598 (assembly GCF_020657705.1). NCBI lineage: Bacteria > Bacillati > Bacillota > Clostridia > Peptostreptococcales > Peptostreptococcaceae > Clostridioides > Clostridioides sp. ZZV15-6598. The sequence continues at coordinate 348 of NZ_JAGWCS010000192.1, forward strand.
GAACCTTTGCAATCATTTCCCATCCCGATGCAGGAAAAACTACATTAACTGAAAAGTTTCTATTATATGGTGGTGCTATTCGTGAAGCAGGATCAGTTAAATCAAGAAGATCTCAAAAACATGCAGTATCTGACTGGATGGAAATTGAAAAACAAAGAGGTATATCTGTTGCATCAAGTGTTCTTCAATTTGAATATAATAACTTTTGCATAAATATTCTTGACACTCCAGGGCATCAAGATTTCAGTGAGGACACTTATAGGACTCTTATGGCAGCAGACTGTGCAGTAATGGTTATTGACTCTGCTAAAGGTGTCGAGGATCAGACAAAGAAATTATTCCAAGTTTGTAAAATGAGAGGAATACCAATTTTCACTTTTATAAATAAAATGGACCGTCAAGGAAAAGACCCCTTTGAACTACTTGAAGATATTGAAAATGTTCTAGGAATTCGCTCTTGTCCAGTAAACTGGCCAATTGGTTCGGGTAAAGAATTCAAAGGTGTGTTTAACCGCCATAAAAATCAAGTTGAACTATTTGATGATGGTAATCATGGACAATCTATTGCTAAGTCTACAACTGGAGATATATCTGATGAAAGATTTAATACATTATTAGGTGATGCTCTTCATGAAAAACTACTAGAAGATATTGAACTTTTAGATATTGCTGGAGATAATTTTAATTTAGATGGAGTATTAAATGGTGAATTGACACCTGTGTTTTTTGGAAGTGCTCTTACTAACTTTGGTGTAGAACCATTTTTAGAATCGTTCCTAGAGATAACACCTCCCCCAAATCCTCGTAGCAGTAATTTAGGTGATATTGACCCTAATTCGAATAGCTTCTCAGGATTTATATTTAAAATTCAAGCTAACATGGATAAATCTCATAGAGATAGAATTGCATTTTTAAGAATTTGCTCTGGTAAATTTGAAAAAGGTATGACAGTAACTCATGTACAAAGAAACAAAAAAGTTAAACTTTCACAACCTCAACAGTTTGTAGCACAAGACCGTGTTATAATAGATTCAGCTTATCCAGGGGACATTATAGGGATACATGATCCAGGAATATTTAATATTGGTGATACATTAAGTGAAAAACAATCAAATTTACAGTACACTGGCATACCACAATTTGCTCCTGAACATTTTGCAAGAGTATCTACAAAGAATGCTCTTAAAAGAAAACAGTTCTTAAAAGGTCTTACACAATTATCCGAAGAAGGTGCTATACAGATATACAAGCAACCTAATTTTGGTATGGAAGAACTTATTGTAGGAGTAGTTGGAGTTCTTCAATTTGAAGTTTTAGAATATCGTCTAAAACAAGAATATGGTGTTGATATGATAATGAACACGCTACCTTATCGCTATATACGTTGGATTGAACCTGATACTTTCAAATCGGATAAGATTTCAATACCAATGGATACAATACTAGTTGAAGATAAAAGCAGAAATCCAGTATTGTTATTTCAAAATGAATGGTCTATTAGACATCTAATTGAGAGAAATGAAAATTTAGTTTTAAGAGAAACTTCTTTATAAAAAATAAAGGTTACTCTCCATGCGTCTATTTTTAAACGTGTGGAGGGGAGTACTATATTCATTTTCTTTACAAATAGAAGCTAACAATATAGATCAATCTATCAATCTATGCAAAGGTAGTTCTTCACTTTGAGGGCTTCATTGATGTATATAATCGAGTTTATCTATAAACACACTCATTGAATTTTTGTAAGGATTAAGACCAAGAACACTTGCTGAATCACTTCCACCTATTCCTGATTTTCTTTTTTCTAACTACTCTTCTCTTGTCATGCCATTAGTTTCATAAACTATATGTTCATTCAAATATTTTATCATTTGTTTTTCCATCTATATCATCTGTATATCTTATCAAAATTTTAATCTTTAGCTTCACTTTTTTCTAAATCTTCTTCTAGTATCTTAAAGGCTTTATCTAAAACTTCCTCAGGATACTTTTTTCTTAATACATTTACAAGCCATTTAGCTTTAGCCGCTTCTATTTTTTTTAGTGCCACTGGATTTGTAGGAAAAATCTCAACAACTTTTATGTCCATATATAAGCCCCCCTATACCTCAATTGAGTTATTATATTAATCTATGAGGTTATAGACTTGTCTTGACACAACTAATTAAGACTCAAATATATGATATAGCAAGAGAAGAATGTGTTTCTGGAAAATCATTTAGTAATTTAATATATTAACTTTAGATATGATGCAATAAAAATATATTATTAACATTTAATGTATCCTTTGCATCATATATTTATATATAAGTAAATAATAAAACACTACTAATACCTATATGTATTGAAAATACTATTATAAAGGTTGTTCTGATAAATACATCTACTCCTTTGTGACATGAAATTAATCGCTAGAATGTTACTTATTCAAATCACTTTATACTAAAGTTTAAGGAGGTTAAACTTATGAAGGCTGCAATTTACTCAAGAAAATCAAAGTTTACTGGTAAAGGTGAATCTATAGAAAATCAAATACAGCTATGTATGGACTATGCTAAGTCTGTTGGTATAAAAGATTTTTTAATATATGAAGATGAAGGCTTTAGCGGTGGCAATATAGATAGACCTCAATTTAAAAAAATGATGCAAGATGCGAAAACAAAAAAGTTTGATTATCTTGTGTGCTATAGATTAGATAGAATATCAAGAAATGTATCTGACTTCTCTACTTTAATAGAAAAACTAAATGAATTAGAGATATCTTTTATATCTATCAAAGAGCAATTTGACACTTCTACTCCAATGGGAAGAGCTATGATGTTTATATCTAGTGTATTTGCACAGCTTGAAAGAGAAACAATAGCTGAACGTATAAAAGATAATATGTATGAGCTTGCTCGTACTGGCAGATGGCTAGGTGGTAAAACTCCTCATGGATTTAGCAGTAAAAAGATTAAATACTTAGATGAAAACCTAAAAGAAAGAAGTATGTATCAGTTAGAAGTTAGTGATGATGAAATGGAAGTTGTTAAAATAGTTTATGCCAAGTATCTAGAACTTAGATCTCTATCTCAATTATACAAATATGTTTACCACAATGGAATAAAAGGTCCTCGTGGTGGTAAATTTGACCCTAGTTCATTATCTGGTATGCTTAGAAGTCCTGCTTATGTGAAAGCTAATGATGATGTTGTAGAATATCTTAGAAATAACAATATGGATGTTATTGGTACTCCTGATAAAGAATGTGGAATACTCACCTATGCTAAAAACACATCTAAACCTATAGCAGCTATTGCTAAACATAAAGGAATTATAGATTCTACTACTTGGCTTGAAGTTCAAGGCTTACTTGATGCTAATCGTGATAAGAGTCCAAGAACTGCTACTGGTAAAGTTGCTTTATTATCAGGACTTTTAAAATGTTCTAAGTGTGGTTCTAATATGAGAATTACTTATAAAGGTAAGCGAACTGATGAAGAATTAAAATATTATTATGTATGTGGTACTAAAAAGAAGCTTGGTGTTGATTCTTGCAATTGTAAAAATCTTAAGGGACCTTTAGTTGAAGATATTGTTATTGAGAGAATTAAAAATTGTAATGTCGAATCTATTATAGATGCTTTTCATGAAAATAAGATTAAAGTTGATGATGTATCAAATAGCGTTAAAAATGAGATTGATTTATTCAGGAATTCTATTAAGGATAAGGAAAAAAACATCAGAAATTTGGTTATAGAGCTTGCTAAAAATACTGGTAGTATTGCTTCTGATTATATTATCTCTCAGATTGAAAGTTTAAATAGTGAAATTGAAGAATTAAAGGTTAGGGTTAGAAACTTAGAAGATAACAGTGTCGATATTAAAAATGCTAGTGTTAATTTAGATATTGTTGTTAGTAATTTAAAAAAGTTTAATGATATAGTTGATGATGCTAATTTGGATAATAAGAAGTTATTGCTATCTACTATTGTTGATTCTATAGTTTGGGATAGTTCTAGTGGCACTCTTAGTATTGTTTATATGGGTGCTGACATGGATGACTTAGTTTCGTTACCTGATAGGTCGCACTTCTGTAGTGATGGTAGAAGCAATAAGCATATCAGATAAAGTTGCAATACTATCTAAAAGACCAGCTACTATAAAAAATATTTATGACATTGAACTTAATATGGATGGAACAAAAACGCCTCTCAAAACACGTAAAGTTCCCGATTTTCAAAAGTATTTCGACATCTTATGGAAGGAGCTAGATACACATGAGGCTTAATAAAAGATCTGAAGGATATATAAACTATATTAAAGGTGTAAAAAGAGAAAAAAGAAATGTATTATTTTACCAACTATTAATTTTAATTGGTTTTATTATAATTTGGGAGATTTTAGCTGATTTAAATGTTATAAATACTTTTCTATTCAGTAAACCAAGTGATATTTACAATTTGTTTATTCAATATGCATCTAGTGGCCAACTATTTAAGCATATTGGAGTATCTGTATATGAAACGGTTCTTGGTCTTGTTATAGGAACTGTTTTAGGTATTCTAGTAGCAATTGCTCTTTGGTGGTCAGAAAAATTATCAAAAATACTAGACCCATTTTTGGTAGTTTTAAATGCTCTTCCTAAGACTGCTTTGGCTCCTATAATTATAGTTTGGGTTGGCGCTGGAATAGAAGGAATTGTAGTAACAGCTGTAACTATTTCCGTTGTTGTTACCATACTTTCAGCCTATAATTACTTTATGAATATAGATGAAGAAAAAATTAAGATGTTAAAGAGTTTTGGAGCTAGCAAATCACAAATCCTATTTAAACTTATATTACCTGCAAATACAGGAAATTTAATAAACTTAACTAAGATTAATATTGGTATGGCTTGGGTAGGTGTTATAGTAGGAGAATTTTTAGTATCAAGATATGGAATAGGATACTTGATAGTTTATGGTAGTCAAGTATTTAAGTTAGATTTAGTAATGATGGGTGTATTCGTCTTAGCTGTTTGTGCATGGGCAATGTATGCTATAGTTAACATTATTGAAAAAATATACAATTCTAGATAAATAAAAAATCTTATTTAGTAAATTTAATCACTTTAGTATTTTATGAATTTTGATAAAAGGTAAGCAATAAATATTAC
>NZ_JAGWCS010000193.1:0-5451 GCF_020657705.1 Clostridioides sp. ZZV15-6598
CAATATTCACTATATGATGAGAACGAGAATTTTCTAACATTCTTTTAAAATAATCTAAATTTGTTTTATCATTTTCTATAGATTCATCTAATAAAGAAATTCTTACTTGAGTTTGCTTGATTTGTGTTTCTAATAATTCTATTAATTTTTCTTTTTTATACTCATTAGCAAATAACAATGCTGAGTAAAAAGATAAATTTACATAATCTGTCTTAGAACCATACTTACACATCAATTTTTCAAACTCTTGATTTCCTAGTTCAGTAATTATATAATTATGTGTTTCTCTGCTATTCTTGGATTGTTTGGTTTCAATTTTTTTAAGAAAATTTTTTTCTTCAAGTTGTTGAAGGTTATAGTAGAAAGAGCCTTTAGTAAAATTTACTATATACTTATAATGTTTCTTTTCCATTAATGCTAATAATTCATATCCATAAGAATTAGGATTTTGTTTTAATAATCCTAAAATTAACAATGGTATCAAAAAATCACCTCTTTCCTATATTTATTAATAAATATTTTCTCTAAATATTATTGAGTTTAATAAGTTGAGACTCAAACTCATCATATGATATCTTTCCTAATCCCAAATTCATACTGTTCATATATATCTTTTCCATCTTTGTATACTTCCTAGAATGGTTAGATTCTATAAATTTATTTTCGTTATCCAGTCTTTCTATTACATGATTCTTTTTAGAAAAGGCTTCAAAGTAACGTAATCCAAATTTTCTTTGAGAAACAGCATCAAGATGAATACCATCAGGATTAGATGTTAAACCTGATGCTGTAACAAAATAACAATTATCTTGTTCTAAAGCAAATTTTTGTAATTCTTGATTGATAAACTTATATTCAGTGCAATTTTTCCCAAAACCTACTTTTCCTAAGAAATCACCTAGACCACCAATAATAAAAGGTATATTTGGAATATCCAATTCTTTTCTAAGAGTATCAATGATAAAAAGTAACTTTTTATAATAAAATTTATAATTACCATTATTACTATCAGTTTCACCTTGATGCCATAAGATTCCTGTTAGGTCACTGCTTTGCATAGCAAATTTAGCTTCACTTATTGCATGTTTAAAAAGTACGCCTTCTATATTCCATTCATCTATGGAACTTCCCCCCTCAGCACAAGGAATCAATCCAATCATATCTTCTTGATTTTCACAACACCATGCATCTGCAAATGATGCAGCAAGGCTAATTCCAGAAACTGGGCGGTCATAATTAATGGGTTCTGTCATCATTTGCCATCTGCCATTACGTAACATCTGTATCCTCTCATTATAAATTGGAGTCACTTCGTTAATAAAACCTCTGCCAGCCATATTAGACTGACCTAACATCAAAAACGATTTAATCATTCTCATAATCCTTTCTTAATTTCTTATTATACTTATTTAATTGTTTATAACATTCTAATTAGATTGCATGTATCTATGTTAAGTCTAATTAGACTATAAGTCAACTCTATCATTAAAAATAAGTCTTCTCCTGTAAGCGTTCTTCCTAAGACTGTTTCAAGAGATGAATATATTCTCTAATACCTATCAGTAATAATTTGGAATTTATATGCTATCTGAAAATAGAAATAAAAGCTCCCTTAAAATATTGATAGATTTAGAAGTAAGCTTTTATTTTCAATAACTATATTCAATTCTTGATATTAACTCTTATGATAAAAATAATTTAAGGTACAGTTTATATAAAGTCTATATTTTATTTGAAAGTATGGATGTATCGTACATCATTAATTTTTTTATCCATAATCTCAATAGTATATACATCATTATTACAACAAAATCCATGTTTTTCATAAAATTTTCTTGCTCTTTGATTTTCTTCTAACACCCAAAGATAAATATTGCTGAATCCTGCCAATTTCATATCATTTATAGCACTTTGAAATATTTCATTACCAACACCTTTTCCAAAATATTGAGGAAGCAAATACAATGAAACTATCTCTCCCCAATCTTTTAAAGTATCCTCCCTTGAATTGCCATAAGCAATACAACCAATTGGTTTATTATTATCAAAAACCATTTTAGCTGTTATTTTATTGCTTTCAATTAAATCTTTAAAAGTTTCAACCCAAAAATCATCCTTTAAATTGTCCAAGTAATCTTGTGGTATAATTCCCTTATATGCTGTTTTCCAACTTTGAGCATAAATTTTGCTTATATCTTCTACATCATCTATTACAGCTTTTCTAATTTCCATCTTCTCCCCCTTAAATATAAAATCTTTATGATAGTTATTTTTTATCTTGTAATCTTTTATAGTGATAAATCTTTAAAGTTATGTAACTTAATTTAATAAGAGTATACCAGTTTTCTTTTATACAATAAATTAAATTTTAAAAATATTTATTATAAATTAAAGATTGAAGTTTTAATATTAAGTTTTTAAATATATTTGTCCTACTTTATTTCATAAAGAAGTGCTAATTACTAGCAACTCCCTTATTTAATTTCTGCACTTTTAATTGTCTATCTATAATTATTTTTTCTATTGCTTCATATATTCTATCATCTTTCTCTAGTTTTTCTGCTACTGTAAACTTTCTTCCTAGGATTGTTTCAGGAGATACTACATGGCATACAGTATTTCCATGTAGCACTGTCATGGATACTTTATAACCATTATCATCTGTTGGAACATCTACATCATCATCAAGGTATGTTATTGTAGTTGTTCCATCCAAATCTTTTTCTATCTTTGGCATGCAAATCCCCTCCTCTTTTATATTTTATGTCTATTAAAAATTGTCCTATTCTCAATTAATATTTATAAGTATTTAAGTAGTACAACTTATGAAAAATATCAATATATAACTAAAATATGCTATACAATTAAGTACTTAATTAGAGAGGTTATGTAACAAATTAAAATTATTATGCTCTAATAAAATTAAGTGTTAAACTATGATATACTAAATATAAAAAAGTTATATAATTAATAACTTTAATACTTAATATTTAATATTTAAATTAATTTTAAATATTAAATATTAAATCTATATTTTATTATGCTAGTCAATTTGTGCATAAAAAGAGAGGAAGAATTATTTGAAAATATGTATTATAAAAAGTATAAGGAGCTGATTTTATGGAATGGATTGAAAGATTAAACAAAGCAATTAACTATATTGAAGAAAACATAACAAAAGAAATTGAATATGAGCAACTAGCAAAAATAGCTTGTTGCTCTACATATCATTTTCAAAGAATGTTTGCTTATATGGCAGATGTACCTCTTTCTGAGTATATTCGACGCAGACGAATGTCTTTGGCTGCTGTAGAATTACAAAATGATAGCAAAAAAATAATTGATGTAGCTTTAAAATATGGATACTCTTCTCCAACAGCATTCAATCGTGCATTTAAAAGTATTCATGGTATTGCACCATCGATTATAAAAAAAGAAGAAACAATAAACTTGAAGGCCTTTCCTCCAATTAGCTTTAAAATTACTATTAAAGGAGCTGAAGAAATGAATTATAGAATTGAAAAGAAAGAAGCATTCCGTATTGTGGGTGTATCTCAACGCCTTCACACTGAGTTAGAAAAAAACTTTGAGATTGTTCCAAAAATGTGGCAACAATTTGCATTAGATGGAACTATTCAAAAACTACTACCTATGATGAATAGCCAACCAGAAGGTGTGTTAGGTGTAAGTGTGTGTAATGATTCAGAGGAGTGGAAATACTTTATCTCTGTTGCAAGCACAGAACCCACAGATGATAAGTTGGATGAATATACTATCTCACCTTTTACTTGGGCAATATTTTCTGGAGAAGGACAATGCCCACAAGCTATACAAGAACTAGAAAAACGTATTGTAACAGAATGGTTACCTACTTCTGGATATGAGTATGACAATGGTCCTGATATTGAACTTTACTTAAATCCAGACCCACAAAATTCTAAATTTGAAGTATGGATACCTGTTATAAAAAAATAGCCTAGAAATTTAATTTATATAGATATATAGAAATAGAAAGATAGAATTTATACAAAAATGAAGTTCTATTTATAATAATAAAGACTTGAATATATATGTGAAAATAAACATGTTAAAAAATAAAATCTATTTTTTACATGTTTATTTTTTATGTTTTAAATATAATCAGTTTGCTGCTGAATATAATATATTCAAGGAGTGTGATTTAATGAATGTTTCTATTTATTTACGAAAAAGTAGGGCTGATGAAGAAGCAGAACACAGAGGTGAGTTTGAAACCTTAAGTAGGCATAAAACAACTTTACTAAAACTAGCAAAAGAACAAAACTTAAATGTAATTGAGATTAAAGAAGAACTTATTTCTGGAGAAAGTATAGAATATAGACCTAAAATGTTGGAATTACTAGATGAAGTTAAGAATAATAATTATGATGCTGTTTTAGTAATGGATATTGACCGTTTAGGACGTGGAAATATGCAGGATCAAGGGTTGATATTGGATACATTTAAAAAATCAAAAACAAAAATTATTACTCCTAGAAAAACTTATGATTTAAATGATGAATTTGATGAAGAATATTCCGAATTTGAAGCTTTTATGGCTCGCAAGGAATTAAAGTTAATATCTAGGCGTATGCAAAGAGGAAAAATTAAAAGTATTGAAGAAGGTAAGTTCATTGCTCAGTCTCCTCCTTATGGATATGATATTAAATACTTAAACAACAAAGAAAGAATACTTGTAGTAGATAAATATAAAGCAAATGTTATTAAAATAATATTCGATATGTATCTAAAAGGAGTTGGAGCCTGTAAAATATCTAAGTATCTAAATGAACTTGGTTATAAAACCACAACAGGTAGAACTTGGTATGAGAAAGGTGTAAGAGATATTATAAAAAATAAAGTATATTGCGGATACATAGTATGGAATAAAGTTGAGAGAAAAAGAAATTCTAGTAGGACTAGAGGTCTTGAGGAACAAATAGAAGTAAAAGGAAAGCATGAACCAATAATAAGCGAAGAAATATGGAATAAAGCACAAGATATAAGAAAAAAACGTAGTAACTCCCCTACTCCAAACAGTAAAATAACCAATCCTCTAGCTGGAATTATAAAATGTGGATATTGTGGCTATACTTTAGTTGCAAAATCTAATACAACATCAAGTGGATATGAGAAATATATAGTTTGCACTAATTGTAAAAATAAATCTACCAAATTATACATATTAGAAAATAAAATTTTAGAGGTTTTAAGTAAATGGCTGACAGATTATAAATTATCTTTAAAAGAAGAAGAAGTTATTTATAAAGATAATTTTGAGGATAATTTAAAATGTACTTTAACAGGTTTAAAAAAAGAACTTGAGAACCTAGAAAAACAAAAGGGACGATTACATGATTTTTTAGAACAAGGAATATATAGTTCAGATATATTTATAGAACGTTCAAATATACTTATATCACGTATAGAAGA
>NZ_JAGWCS010000194.1:0-5447 GCF_020657705.1 Clostridioides sp. ZZV15-6598
TACTTTTTATCTTTATTTGAGAACAGTAAAATATCTTCTGAATTGATTTTTTTTCTAAGTCCCATTATTGTTTTTGACTATATCCTATTTTGCTCAATATATTAAAACTATTTCTATCATAAATAGCATTAGAAATACTATGAAAATATAACATACTTCCTGTAGCAATAAAAAATATAACAGAAAGAAAGCTAATCAATAAAAATGTCGAACTACTCTCATGCACAATTTCAAACTTTCTTTGATAAGCACTTATAAAATATGGATTATCCTTTAATAAATTTTTAAGTCTTTCATAAATTTCTTTACTATCTCTCATATCTTTTCCATCAATACTTATAATAGAATTTCTTGATAGACTATTGTAGCTTGCTATTTCATTATACAATTCATCTGACACTATTAATGTCCCTACACTATTAGAAAAACTAATTGGATTATCTAATGTAGTATCTTTTATAACTACATCTACTTTTTTATCTGAATATAAATCTAAATTAAGGATTTTCCCTTTGTCCACATTCTTTTTACTTGGTCTATATTTTACTAATATACTTTCATCATAATTTAGAGGTTTAAAATCAATTTTTTTCCCTTGTTGTTTAATTAATTCTATATAATCAGACTCTGATATACAATCAAACCCAGAGACTCTTCCTTTATCTTTTCCAATAGAATATTCAATTGGTAAATCCTTTGATGAAGAATTTACTTTTATAATATTTGTTTCTATGTATTTAAAATTTTCTACTAGTTCACTATTTTTTACATCGTTAATAATTTTATCAACATTAATGTTTTCTTCTAATTTAAATTCAATAGCAGAAGGTACTATACGAGAAACTGCCACTACAGGATAATAAATTGACAAAACAGTTGATGCAAATATACATAATGTCCCTGCTGACAGCAAAGTTAATAAAATTAATGTTTTTGCATTAGAACGTATGGAATAAATAAACTTAGGAATTGTAATAATCTGTATTTCTCTATAAAAATGATTTTTTTTAGTCTTTAATATTCTAATAATATAAGGTAAAAATGAATTTATAAAAAAAATAGTTCCAACAACTACACAAAGTAAGGTCAATATAGCAATTGGAGAAAAACCAATACTATACCAAACAGAATCCTTTCCTCTAGTCATATCAAAAGCTAGTACATATCCTAATATAAGCATAAAAATACCTATAAAAGCTATCAAAGGTCTTATTCTAATCTGTTTTTCTTCATTCTGTTCTATTTTGACTAAATTAAGAAGAGAATTTCTTCGAATCAATTTCCAATTTGAAAAATATAGTACAAGTAATATAACAATTAAAAATAATAGACTAGAAATAATAGCATTTTTATTAAAAAAAGGTATCTTTGAACTATCTATATTTAAATCTAATGAATGCACAATTATATATATAATAAGCTTATGTAATAATGAGCCTGTTAAAACACCTATAATAAAAGCAATCATACAAATAAATACATTTTCTATCATAACCAATTTTAATATATTTGATTTTCTATATCCCATTAAGGTGTATATGCCAAGCTCTCTCATTCTACGTCTTATAAAAAACCTATTTGAGTAAAGCATATAGAACAATACAAATGAAATTATAAAAATTGAAATAGTTTTTGTCATAGTTTCTACTCTTCCATCAGATGAAATTTTATTCATTATAATATCATTCATAGAAAAAGATACAAAACTAAAAAATATCATGAGTATAAAAGCTACAGAAAACAAATACAATGAATAAAATGAAAAGTTTTTCTTGAGATTCTTTTTAGCAATATTATATATATTCATTTTTACTACCTCCTTTTAATGTATACTAATATATCTCTTCTAGTTTAGTTGTCTTGCTAACTATAGCTTCAAAGAAATCTTTATGATTTTTTTCATTTTTTTGAAGTTCATCTATGATTTTACCATCTCTAAAAATCAAAATTCTACTACAAAAACTAGCTACATAAGCATCATGTGTTACCATTAATATAGTAGTTTTTAGTTCTCGATTTACATCACTTAGTGTTTTCAGTAACTCATTTGCGGATACTGAATCAAGTGCTCCAGTTGGTTCATCTGCAAGTATTATAGATGGTTTTTTTATAATAGCTCTTGCTGCAGCAATCCTTTGACATTGACCACCAGACAACTCATTTGGATACTTATACAAAATTGAATCTATTCCAAATCGTTTTGTTAATAACTTGATAGAATCTTCAATTTCACTTGGTTGCATATGTTTTAAAGTAAGTGGTACAGCTATATTTTCAAAAACATTCAAACTATCAATTAAAAAGTATTCTTGGAATATAAATCCAATAGTATCCTTTATAAAATCTGCAGTAGAGTTATTATTTAATTCTTTTAAATTTACACCATTAATTACTATCTCACCACTATTTACACTATCTATTGTAGATAATACGTTTAGTAAAGTTGTTTTTCCAGAACCTGATGCCCCCATAATCCCAACAAATTCACCAGAATTTACCTCGAATGAAACATGATTCAAACTTGGTTTTTTATTTTTACTATAAATCTTTGTTACATCTTTTACAGATAATAAAACATCCATATTTATGCCTCCTTTAATATTATTTCATCTATGTTTAAAGTATAAATTTTTACACAAAAAAAAACATGAGTAAAATACGCAAAAATAATCGCATTTATTACTCATGTTTTGTAAAATAATTATTTACATTTTAAATAGTCATTTGTATTTTTTATATTTGTTTTCTATTTTCTCTAATTTCTTTTTGAATCTGTTTAAGAGCTTTTTTTGAACCTCTCTGAATGTCTTTTTCCAATTTTCTATCTTTAAAACTAGTAAACAATGAGTTTAAATCATATCCTTCTGGATATAACTCTTCTGCTTTTATACTAAGTTCTAATCTTTTTATATTTACTAAAACAAAATTGTCTTTAAATAATACTTCTACATTATTAAATTTATCTCTAGGTTTACATACAACTCCAAAGTCATTTTCATCTAATAATTTTACTTTATCACCTGTATTATACTCTGTATAATGAGAAATAAATTCAGCATTATCTTTATTTTCAGTATTGGATTGTAATTTACTTCTCTTAACTAAATCTAAATTGTAATTTCTATCAGTTATATACTCTTTAGCTCTATTTAATACCTTATTTTTTATTCCCATCTTTTTAGAAATAAAAAGAGCATTACTATCTTCAGATTTTCCTATTGTTAACTTATATAGTGGTTCTAAAGTTTCTTTATCAAACATCATACCTGCATTTTCAAACTCTGGATGCAAGTTAGCAAACTTTTTTATCTCCCCATAATGAGTTGATGCTATTGTTATACATCCCATACTATAAAATTCTTCTAACAATGATATTGCTAGTCCTGCTCCCTCATTAGGTTCAGTTCCACTACCTATTTCATCAAATAGAACAAGTGTGGAATTATTTGATGAGTTCATAATTTCTGCAATATTTTTTATGTGTGATGAAAAAGTACTTAGAGCATTTTCAATACTTTGATTATCTCCTATATCTACAAACACTTTTTCAAATACACTTAGTTCACTATCTTCTTTAGCAGAAATATCAAGACCACATTGAACCATCAAAGTTAATAGTCCAACAGTCTTAAGAGTTACAGTTTTTCCACCTGCATTAGGTCCTGTTATTACAAGACTTCTATAATTTTTACCTATTTCAAAATCTAAAGGTACTACATCTCCTGTTAAAAGTGGGTGCTTTCCTTTGATTATTTTTATATATCCATTGTTGTTTATTTTTGGAGTAATACCATTTATTTTTTGACTATATTTAGCTTTTGCAAATACCATATCATATTCAGAAAGTATCTCTATATTTAACTTTATCTGAGTTATTTTATCAAATATAATCTCTGTCAAATAAGATAATATCTTATATTCTTCAATAGTCTCATCAGCTTTTAACATAGTCAATTCTGTACTTAAATTTGACACACTTATTGGTTCAATGAATACAGTATTTCCTTTTGATGAAGTATCTAGTATTGTACCATCAACTTCATTTTTATAAGAAGATTTAATTGGTATTACATATCTATCATTTCTTTTACTTATTATAAACTCTTGTATATACTTTTTATTTATACTTGATGTTATAAACTTATTTAATCTATCTTTTATTTTTCCTTCTGTAATTTCTATATTTCGTCTTACCTTTTTTAATTCTTTACTGGCATTAGAATCAACTTTGTTTGATTTTATGCAGTAGTTTATCTCTTCCTCTATGTTTTTACATTCTGTTATATTTAAAGCATAAGAACTTAATGTAGGTGAATAAAATTCTTTGTCTAACATAAAAGCTTTCATCTTCCTACAACCTCTTAAAAAATCCTCTATATTTACAAGTTCAATAGGTTCTATTATCATTCCTTTTTCAATTTTATCTATTGTAGAACCTGCATTAAACAACCCTTCAAGTGGTATATGATTACTGTTTTCAACTATTTTTCTAGCTTCTTTATTTTCTTTTAATTTTCTTCTTACTACTTCAATATTTCCACTAGGAGTTAATTTGTCTATTAGATTTCTTCCAAGTGAACTTACACAATATATTTTTATTAATTCTTTAACTTCATTTAGTTGTAGTCTTTCAATTGTATTACTATTCATTATTTTACTTTCTCCTTTATTTATAAGTCATGAATTTTAAATAACTATCTCACTTACTTTTATAATAATTATTTGTAATCGACTTAATAAATAAGGAATTATTATGCATTAAACTCCTTATTTATTAAGAAGTCTAACCCCGGACTCACTAATGTTAGTATTCTTTTTCATAAAACACTGCTCCTTTTCTATTTTTTCTTGACTATTTTAGTCACTTTAACATTATTTCATAAACTATATACCAGTGTCAATATAAATAAATTTATTTCTGTTTTTGCATGATTAAAACACCTATAATGCTCACTATTAAAATAAAAATAATGCTTATCTTCTCATTTATACCCCATAGTAAGCCAGTCAAACTTCCCCAACAAAAGAACCAAAAAACTGTAATGTATTAAAAATCCCAGTTGAGACACCCATATTTTCTTCATTAGATATTTTAGTAATTCTTGAAGGTAATATAATTGAAAGATACATATACTCCATCATAAATAAAATCATACTTATATACAAAAATATTTTCATCTACATCTAAGATTCTTGATAATAGCTTTGGCACTTTAGATAAAATCAATTCCATATCACTACTATTATATTTTTGAATTCTTTCTTCGTGTACAAGTCCATAAATACCATAAGTAATAAACACTGAAGCTTGATAACTATCATCTAAATGTATAAGCTTTTTTTCTATTCCTTCATCAATAAAAGCTTGTATTGATGGAATTATTTCACTTAGCATTTTTAATGATAAACTATCTCTAAAATCTAGGCTCTCATAGTTCATGTAATAC
>NZ_JAGWCS010000195.1:0-5426 GCF_020657705.1 Clostridioides sp. ZZV15-6598
GTTAAATTCAAATAAACTATATAATGCAATGTACACAAATTAAAGATAGTAATCTGATAAAAATTATACTAATGAGATTTATATATTATGAACTATATAAATAATAAAGCAAATTATATGAATAACTTAAGTTTTATAATATAAAAGAAGTCATCATAGTCAGATATATTAAAAAATAGAAAAATAATTAATAACTTTTACTAAATTAAGTAGAGACACATATAAAATAAATTACAAATAATGATAAATGTGTAGACAAAAGAAAGTGAATAAATTATATTTATACTAATAAAGTTTTTTTGAGGTGAAATATTATAGATATAATAGCCTATATTTATATTCTTATATTTATATTATGAAAAAATTAAAATTATTTAGGGGTGATGGTTTTGAATAAGGACATAGGAGCAAAAATAAAGCAACTTAGAACTCAAAAACAAATGACACTGAAAGATATGAGTGAGAAAACAAACTTATCAATTGGATTTTTGTCACAACTTGAAAGAGGATTAACAAGTGTGGCAACAGATTCATTAGGTAAAATAGCAAATGTATTGGATGTAGATTTGACTTACTTTTTTATGAAACCAAAGGAGCATAAGAGACCTGTATTAAGAAGTTATGAAAAAGAAGTTTTTGATGTAGAAAATTCAACATTTATACATTATCATTTATCATCTAATTTAAAAGAAAAAACTATGTTGCCAAGATTAATTGAAATTCTTCCGAGTAAAAGTAGTGAAGAAATTTGTTGCTATGTACATAGTGGTGAAGAATTTGTATATGTTTTAGAGGGCACTCTTACAGTGTTTTTGGGTGATGAGCAAATTGAAATGTATCCAGGTGATACAATACACTACAATAGTGAAAAGAACAATCACAATTGGGTTAACTATACTAATAAGATGGTAAGAATTTTAGTGGTGAGTATACCAAATCCATTTGAAAATTCTGATACAGTTAAAGAAGCTTAAAATTTAGTTATTACTTGTTTAAGGAGGCGTATTACAGTGAAAAAAATTGGATTTATAGGTGCAGGAAATATGGCCAGTGCTATGATAGGTGGTATAGTAAATTCAAAATTAGTTGAACCTAATATGGTAACAGCATCAGCATATACTCAAGGGACTCTTGATAGAATACATGCAAATTTTGGCATAAATACTACAAAAGATTCAAAAGAGGTTACTAGAAATTCTGATATAGTAATTGTAGCTGTTAAGCCAGACATATATGATGATATTTTAGAAGAGATAAAAGATTTTGTAGATGATAGCAAAATTATAGTTACAATAGCAGCAGGAAAATCTATAAAAGATATAGAGGCGATTATAGGTGAAAATAAAAAAATAGTTAGAACTATGCCTAATACTCCTGCACTTGTAAATGAGGCTATGTCTTCAATATCTATAAATAAAAATATAAAAGATGAAGACCTAGAAGCAGTGGTAGAAGTATTTAGCTCTTTTGGAAACACTGAAGTCGTACCAGAATATCTTATAGAAGCAGTAATTGGAGCGAGTGGCTCTGCACCAGCATATGTATTCTTGTTTATAGAAGCTATTGCAGATGCAGCAGTAATTGCAGGAATGCCAAGACAACAAGCATATAAATTTGCATCACAAGCAGTTATGGGTTCTGCAAAAATGGTACTTGAAACAGGAAAACATCCTGGTGAACTAAAAGATATGGTATGCTCACCTGGAGGGACTACTATAGAAGCAGTTAAAGTCCTTGAAGAGGAAGGTTTTAGAGCATCTGTTATAAAGGCTATATGTGCATGTATAGAAAAATCTCAAAAAATGAGTGAGTAATAAGAATTTATTGGAAATAAAAAGAATTGCCTTTTATAGAAAATTTCTATGTTAGGCAATTCTTTTTATTTACTTAATTTTTAAAATAAGCCTGAAAGCCAATTCTTTATTTTTTCAAAAAAACCAACTGAGTCATCAGTATTTGATTGATTTTCAGAATTATTAGTTGTGTTGTTTTCACTTGGTTGAGTGTTATCATTATTTTCACTATTATTTTCTGAATTATTTGTATTGTTACTATCATTAGAGTTAGTATTATCTTGTGGATTTATTTGAACACCTTCTGTAGAGTTTATTACAGCATTTGAGCCAAGAGACTCATCATTAGTGTTATTTAAGATTCCCAAATCTTTTTTATCTCCTCCTGAGAATAAACCAGAGAACCAATCTCCTATTCCACCAAACCATCCACCTATAGTATCTAGTATTCCAGAACCTTTAACACTATCACCTAATTTTTTTAATTGTTCGTTTACATTATCTGATACATTATCTAATGTATTTTTCATATTATTGTAATCATAATCTTGGTCAGCTATTTTTTTCATTACACCTTGAATTTGTTCTTTTTGTTCTGGTGTAATAGTAATATTGTAATTGTTTACAACATTATTTATTGTATTAGCTATTTGATTAGTATCCTTTGTACCATTTTTTACAATTTCTGTTTTGATATCATTCATTACACCAGTTGCTTTTTCTTGACCTATATCATCTCCCAAATCACCTGTAACTACTAATTCTTCAGACGCAATTTCTTTTTTTGTTTCGTCAAGTTTTTTTCCTGATGCATCTTCAAATGCTTTCATAATTCCTGTCAATGCACCAGTTCCACTTACAGGATATGGAGCCGCAGCAATAACATTTGCATTTTCAAGACCAGCTGTTGTAAGTGTTGAAGCAATCATTGAGCTAGTTACCCAAGTTAAATTTGCTGTTTTAACATTAATTCCATTGCCATTTGTTGTAGGCTCAACATAAGAGCAAGAAATAGTAACTTTACCAAGTTGGCTCTCTGTTGCAACACCTTGTAAATATTGTCTTTCTTCTGCATTTGTTACATCTAAAACTAAGACTTGGTCTTTTTTAACTCCAAAATAATTAAGCATTTGTTGTTTTTGAGATTCTGATAAGTTAGCTCCAAGTGTAACAACATTTGTACCATCTGCATAAGCAAGGTTTAAACTTCCAAACACAAGCATAGTAGATATAATAATAGAGCTAATTTGTTTTTTAAACTTCATAATAATCCTCCTAGATTTAACATACATTACATTTTCAATATATATTTTTACTAATATATTGAATAAAAATATGTGCTACATTTCTATTATACTAAATATAAACTATTTTTTAAATCAATGCGATTACAAGTTTGTAATAAAAAAGGTAATATAAGGTAAATAATAAAAAAATTATTTTTATAAGAGATTGAAAAAACAATTAATGTAGTATACTATAATATAGAAATGATTATGATAATGCTATAGAATCGGAAGGAGAAAAAATAAATGTCAAAAGAATTAGTAAAAGACAGAGTAATAAAATATTTAATAGAAGATTTATTAGTACCTCAGGATATGATTGATACAAATGTTGAATTAGCAGAATTCGAAGAAGGTGCAGAGGGAACTTTAGATATTATTGTAAATGTTAAAGATGATGAGGATTATTATGCTCCAGTAATGATAGTACAGTGCTTAGATGATGATGTAGAATTAGAAGGGGAAGTTTTACAAAAACAAATAGAATTTCTAGAAGAAGTAGATAACATAACTATGTCTGGTAGATTGGTTTTAACTAATGGTGATGCCATGATGTATGCTGATTGGAGAGGCGAAGAATATGATACTGAGGCAGCACTTCCAACTTATGATATAATGGTAAAAGAGTTTAATGAGATGGAACAACAAGTTAAAGATTTAGAAGAAGAACATCATCATCACGATGAAAATTGTGGATGTGGATGCAATCATCATGAAAAGTAAATAACAAGCATATATATTAAAAAAGACTGTTTAATTAACAGTCTTTTTTTAGACATATATCAATTTAAAAACTTAGGATATAACAATATATAATAAAATAAATTATATATATAAGGAGGATATTAGGGGTAGAAGTAGAATAATAATATAGGTATAGTTTTTATAACTTTGTATACATAATATACAAAACAACTTATTTGAAGAAGGGGATATTATGTAATTGTAGATTATGTAGTTTTAAATTATTTATTTTTGTTTTAGCAAATTCTATGAATAGAAGGGGTTTGATTATGGATACTAAAAAAGAAAATAATTATGAAAATTATATTTGTGTGGGTTCATCAAATGTATCAAATGCGATGAAAATGTATTTAAAGGAAATTGAGGAATACAAAATGTTGTCAGCGGGAGAAGAGGTAGAGCTGGCAAAGGAAATAATCAACTCATCTTCAGTAGCAAAGGAAAAGTTTATAAATTCAAATTATAGGTTGGTAGTGAGCATAGCAAAAAGATATAAAAGAGATAGTATTGATATGCTAGATTTAATTCAAGCGGGAAATATAGGACTCATAAAGGCAGTAGAGAAGTACGATTATAAAAAAGGATACAAATTTAGCACTTATGCTACATGGTGGATAAAACAAAGCATAACAAGATATATTGATGATTGCGAAAATACTATTAGAATACCTATACATCTTCACCAAAGAATAAATTTTGTAAAGAAAAAGAAACAAGAACTTTTAAATGTATTATTAAGAGAACCAACTGTAGATGAGATTGCAGATGCTTGTGGTCTTGAGGTTGAGAAAGTATTGGAATTATTAAAACGAGATAAAAATGTTGTATCTTTAGATACACCATTAAAAGAAGATGAAGATAGTAGTTTAGTTGAATTTATACCATCAGATGCCGATTTTAAAGATGTTGTAATGCATGAAGTGGAACAACATAATTTAAAAGAAAAAATAGAAGAATTACTTACAGGTCTTGGAGAACAAGAACAGCAGGTTTTAAGAATGAGATTTGGCATTGATGATGATGACCCTAAGACATTAGAGCAGATTGGAAAAGTGTTTGGAGTTACTAGAGAAAGAATAAGACAAATAGAAGCTAAAGCAATAAGAAAATTAAGACATCCAAGTAAATTAAAACAATTAAAGCATTTTTATTAATATTTTAAAACGAATATAAAAGAAAGTAGGAGAATGATTCTCCTACTTTTATTTTTTCTATATACAATTGAAGCAATACAATATAGCTGTAAATATTATAGAATGAATTCATATGATATGCTAATATTTAAACCATATCTCCAATATGTATTTAAGATTATTAAGAACAAATTAAAAAAATTTTCTTTAAATGAATAGTTATTTAGTAAAAGTGATTAAAATTTTTCAAAATAGATAAAATATGATAAAATATAACTTAAAAAAGACGATAAAAATGATTATATATTTTCCATATGTGGAGATTATTAAGTTATAAGAAATGAATAAAATGAAATTTAAAGATATAGACAATATAAATGTTTTTGTTTTATCAAGATTAGAAAATGATAACTCCATTTCTGTGAATTCAATTAAATTTACACTATTAGATTTAAATTGTAATTATAGAA